>NZ_JAAHHE010000211.1:9454-11050 GCF_010692525.1 Moorena sp. SIO3B2 | reverse complement strand
CAGGGTGGAATGTGGTATCTAGCAAGGTTCCGGCTCTTTAGTGGACAATAGTAACTACCTGTATCCTAAATCAGCCCCCCTTGCATTCCTATTTAACTAGGAATATTGCTTATGTCATCGCCACGGGAGGGTTCTATCACTATTGCCCTCAACACCAATACTTCCCAGTCTAAACTGTTGGAAGCTTTAGCCGTATGGCAAGAGTTAGGTTTACTCTCTGAGACTAGCATCAATATCATATTTAAAACTAAAGCATCCCATCCGGCTCTTTTAGAGGGATTAGATGCTTGGTTACGTTTGGGTTTGCTCCAGGAAACCTTTGTTAAACGGTTGTGTCGAGAACATCTCACCTGTGCCTTACCAGAACCTAGTGTAACTCCAAAGGTTTCTGCTTTACCAGTCTCCAAACCAGCACCTCAACTAGTGTCACCTTTAGCTAGTAATGACTTTGCACCGGAGACACCCAAACCGAAGAAACCCAACTGGATTGCTCAAATGTGGCAATCCCTTCAAGCAGAATTCAGTGTCCGCTGGTTGCTGTTTCTGGGTATGTTTATGGTGGTGGTATCCTCTGGGGTACTGGCTGCTAGTCAATGGGACAATTTCCCAGCTGCTGGACAGTATGGAGTATTGCTGGCCTATACCTTGAGCTTTTGGGGGATTAGTGCTTGGACAACGAAACAAGGGAATTTACCGTTAACAGCCCAAACCTTGCGAGTTGTCAGTCTGTTGCTGATCCCAGTCAATTTTTGGGCAATGGATGGCTTTGGCTTGTGGCGTCATCCCTTAAATTGGCTAGTGGTAGCAGTGGCGACAGTAGCACTAAGTGCGATAGTACTAAGTTCGATACTCTTAGGTCGCGGCTACGGGAACGGATTTTTACGATTACGACAACAACAATCATTCCCCTTACCGATTATTAATTATTTAGGTCTGAGTTACCTAAACTGGGGTTGGGGTATCCCTGGATTTCCCATAGGAGCAGTTTATTTGGGCATCGGTAGCACCATCGCTACCTTATATATAGAATCCAGAAAGAAAAATTCAGCGATTATTTTTGATGTTGCTGGCTTCCGCATCTTAGTTTATGGCATCGGCATCCTGCTATTTAGAGCAATTTTTGTCATAGGTGTCGATATTGAACAACTGGGGTTAGCGATTGGGATGTGTGGTTGGTTTCTCTACTGGCTATACCAAAAGCCTCAGGCACCATCTCTCCCGGTCTCCCCGTCTCCCCGTCTCCCTATGATTTGGTTAGGGGGTAGCTTGCTGGTGGTGGGTTGGTTAGTTTGTGTAGCAGCTGAGTTTCCTTGGCAAGCCATGATTGTCAGTGGGCTGGGGGTCTGGTTATTTGTCAATCGTTTACTAAAATTTTGGCGACGTTCCGATTTAGCCGCCATGTTAGCCATTGGTTTACAGATGGTTTGGCTTTCATGGCGATTGATTCCCCCATCAATACAAACCTGGCTACTGGAAACAGCAACTACGTTAACCCATTCCCAAGAAACTCCCTATGTATTGTTGAGTTTAGTACTGTTTCCCTATCTGGTTTTAATTGTTGGGTTAGCAGATTGGTTATATCAGCGCAAAAAACAT
>NZ_JAAHHE010000211.1:0-8886 GCF_010692525.1 Moorena sp. SIO3B2 | reverse complement strand
TATCCCAATTGCTGATCCTAGGAATACCAGGAATGCGGTTAATCAGTTTAGCGTCCGCTACAGCACTGATGTTGGTTAACACCCGCTATTTAAAGCAATTAACATCAGCAGCAATTACCGTAGGATGCGGCATCAGCTTAATCGGATTCTTGCTTTGGGATGGCATCCCTAGCTTTCCCCAACCGTCCGGACAAGATTGGTGGGTTGTTGGAGCGATCGCTATTTTAACCTTATGGTTATCGCGAAGCTGGTTACTTCGTGTTAGCAAGATACAGGATAACCAATCACAATTTAAAACTTCAAATCAACAAACCAACCTTCAAAAAGCCAACCTTCAACAAACTAACCTTCAACAAACTAACCTTCAACAAACTAACCTTCAACAAACTAACCTTCAACAAACTAACCTCCCAAAACTGTATGCACAAGCAATGGATGGGTGGGCGATCGCACTGTTTATTTTTCAGCTAATTCTGCTGACTTGTTATTCTCTGATAGTCTACATTGGGTTTGGGTCACCAACATGGTTTATGCTCATCGTAAATGCAGTGACCTTAGGAGCGATCGCGTATCGCAGTTTTCCTTATCCATCCAACTGGGCTATTTATGGGATTGGTTGGAGTGTAGAACTGTTAACTACAGAAGCCCTGGGCTTATTAGACCATCCACTGATCAATTTAGCCGTTGCCAATACAGTATTAGGACTAATTGCTCAACTTTTAGGAGATTGGTGGCGACGCCGATCTAATCTCGACAAAATACCTAGTAGCTGGCATATTATTCCACTACTATACGGTAGCTTAGGACCGGTCTTAAGTTGGGGAACCTTTACCAATTGGACAGGTTTATTGTCTTTTGCCCTAGCAATAATTGCCATTGGGGTAGGGCGTCGCCGTGCAGAATTTAAACCTCTAATTTACCTTGCGCTATTTGGAGTATCGGTTTCTGCCTATCAACTGTTGTTATATCAATTATCCCAATTAGGAGGAGGAGCAAAAGGGGATGGATTGATTATAATGGCCGTGCTTGGCACTAGTATCATGTACGCCTATCGGGTATTGTCTCCTTGGCTGAAAGGATATCTACATTTTACCCCCAAAGAACTAAAGGTTATTTCCGATCTCCATTGGGTATGGAGTAGTTGTTTGTTGATAGCAGCAACAACTGAACCCATTGAATCCGCCATGATGCTGGGATTTAGTACTGGCGCGTTTTTAGTTATCTATGCTATTTCTCAAGGACGGAATCGGTTTAATCGCCAGCTTGGAGAAATCTGGGTTTATTTAGGTTTTGCTGAAGCATGGGGGATGCGGCTGTATTGGATAAATACCCCTGTGGCGCGTCTGTTATCCGGACCATTAGTGCCTTGGAAAGGTGCGATCGCATCCTTAGTCGCTTACTTTCTGTATTTCCTACCTTGGGAAAATTGGGGTTGGTCAAAACGTCCTTGGCAAATCGCTGCTTTCTTAATCCCCTTGATTGCCATTGCAGAAAATCCCTATAGCGGTAATTTAGCTAGTTTGGTGATTATCGCAGCTTTCTATATTATTCTCGCTATTGTTAATCAGCAAATTCGGTTTACCTTTATCAGTGTAGTAGTAATTGACTGGATGTTGCTCCGTTGGTTTGGACAACTACACTTAACTGCTGCTCTTTGGTATGTTCTCCCCTTGAGTTTATCCTTACTCTATATTGCCCAAGTCGATCCCTATCTAAGTGAACCCCCCCAAAAACAAATACGTCACAATCTCCGGTTAATCGGGACTAGTATTATTTGTTTAGTTTCCTTTTGGACTGCTCAATGGCTTGGGTTATTAACTGGGGGAATTAGTGTAGTGCTAATTTTTGCTGGATTAGCGATGAAAGTAAGAGCATTTATTTATGTTGGGACTGGAACATTTTTAATTAATGCGATCTACCAACTACTGATTTTTAGCTTTGATTATCCATTTTCTAAATGGGTGGTAGCGCTGTTTGTGGGAATTGGGTTTATCTGGATTGCCGCTACCTTTGAAACTCGCCGTGATCAGATTACAGCTTGGATGAATCAATTCCAAAGTTGGGAATAGGTTTAATTGAAGCTATCAGCTATCAGCTATCAGCTATCAGCTATCAGCTATCAGCTATCAGCTATCAGCTATCAGCTTTAGTCCCAATCTTGCATTTCCAAATAGATCATAAAAACCAATGCTGATTGATCGTAAACCAAACAATCTTCCCATCAAGACAATGCTAAATAGGGAGACAGCAATGCTATCTCCCTATGTAAAACTAGGATTTAAAACAATGCTTTAAAAAACTCTAGTTAGGCATCATTTAAAGCAGCAATTCCAGGTAAAACCTTGCCTTCGAGTAACTCAAGGCTGGCACCACCACCGGTGGAAATGTGGCTCATTTGGTCAGCAACACCAACTTTTTCCACGGCAGCTACTGAGTCACCACCACCAATGATGGTAGATGCACCTGTCTTGGTCAGCTCAGCCATAGAGTTTGCGATCGCTTCTGTCCCCTTAGCGAACTGATCAAACTCAAACACTCCCATCGGACCATTCCAGATTACAGTTTTGCAATCTGCCAAAGCCTCCTGAAACACCTTCACAGAATCTGGACCAATATCCAAACCCATCCAGCCATCAGGAATAGCTTCAATACTGACAGTCTGGGAATTAGCATCAGGGGCAAAATTATCTGCGATGACCACATCGGTGGGCAACAGCAATTCTACACCGCGCTCTTTTGCCTTAGCTTCTAGAGATTTCGCCAAATCCAGCTTATCGTCTTCCACCAGGGACTTACCCACACTCATACCACGGGCCTTGTAGAAGGTAAAAATCATCCCACCGCCAATTAGCAGTTTATCGACCTTTTCGAGTAGAGTGTCAATCACCCCAATCTTACTGGACACCTTAGAGCCACCAATAATTGCAGCTAGAGGCTTTTCAGGATTTTCTACAGCGTTTTGTAAATACTGCAGTTCCTTCTCAATCAAGTACCCAGCTACAGAAGGACTCAGGTAATGGGTGACTCCCTCAGTAGAGGCATGAGCCCGGTGGGCTGTGCCAAAAGCATCATTGACATACAAATCAGCAAGGGATGCCAACTGTTTGGTGAATTCTGGGTCATTCTTTTCCTCTCCAGCGTGGAAGCGGAGATTTTCCAGTAAAGCCACCTGACCATTTTCCAAAGCACCAACTTGGGCAGCCACCTCGTCTCCAACACAGTCTTTACACATGGTCACCGGTTGACCCAGAAGTTCTGAAAGACGCTCAGCAACGGGGGTTAGACGCAAGCTTTCCTTCACTTGTCCCTTGGGTCGTCCCAAGTGGCTACACAGGATTACCTTTGCCCCTTTCTTAAGTAAATCTTGAACAGTGGGTAAAGCAGCACGAATGCGAGTATCATCGGTGATGGTGCCATTGTCATCCAGGGGTACATTCAGGTCTGCTCTGACCAATACCGTTTTTCCGGCTAAATCTGATTCACTTAAATTGGCTACACTTTTCTTGGACACAGTATTAATCTCCTAATTGCTATTGCCTGCTAATCCCTGACTATCAGCCGTGTTGCCGGATGATTTGACCTCAGAGAGTTCGCTGTACATTAACTGGTAAGTCACCAGCTGAATGACCAGGACAAAAGGTATTCTTTTGTTAAGACCGTTCACATTTTACCGGAGTCCGGATCCTGGAGGAAATCTGTGATATGTTCAATACCGTTGTATTTCCAATTGACTCAAGTCGAGAAAGCCGTGAAGCTGCTGAGGTTGTTGGGAACATAGTGAAAAAGTACAGCAGCAATCTATATCTGCTGTCAGTGGTTGAAAAACCTGACCCTGGCCAGGCTACAGCAGCTGCTCCCGAGGCAATGACATCCCCTGAGGCAGTAAAAGAACTGCTTAACGGTGCCAAAGCATTATTTGCTCAGGAAGGCATTGAAGCCAAAACCGTGGAGCGGGAAGGAAAGCCTGCCTTCGTGATCTGCGATGTGGCTGACGAAATTGGGGCAAATTTAATTGTGATGGGCTCTCGGGGGCCAGGCTTGACAGAGGAAGGTATACCTAATAGCGTGGCCGATCGAGTGATTAATTTGTCCCCTTGCCCAGTATTGATTGTCCCATAAGTTGTGCTTAGTCATTGGTTCACTAAAATTGCTTGCCCGTTAATTGTCAATTGTCAATGGTCAATTTTCAATTAACGAATGACCAATGACTAATGACCAATGACTAATGGCTAATGACTAATGACTAATGGCTAATGACTAATGACAATCCAGTGGTATCCCGGACACATTGCCAAAGCCGAGCGAGAACTCAAGGAACAGTTGAAGCGAGTGGATGTGGTATTAGAGGTGCGGGATGCTCGGATTCCCCTCTCGACCAATCATCCTCAAACCGACCAGTGGGTGGGTAATAAAACTCGGGTGTTAGTGATCAACCGGGTGGATATGATTGACCCAAGGATGCGCCAACTTTGGGAATCGTGGTTTCAAAAGCAAGGGGATATCCCCTATTTCACTAATGCTCAACAGGGTAAGGGTATCCGCGCTGTGGCTAAAGCAGCCCAGACAGCTGGGGAGGAAATCAATCGACGTAGGCGCTCACGGGGAATGCGACCTCGTCCTGTCCGAGCTGTGGTAATTGGATTTCCCAATGTCGGTAAATCTGCTTTAATTAATCGACTTTTGGGACGTCGTGTGGTAGAGAGTGCTCGTCGTCCCGGTGTGACACGCCAATTGCGTTGGATACGTATTTCTGACCAACTTGAACTACTTGATGCTCCTGGTGTTATTCCTGCCAAGTTAAACAATCAGCAGCAGGCGCTCAAGTTAGCTATCTGTGATGACATTGGTGAAGCATCTTACGACAACCAACGGGTAGCAACAGCACTGGTTGCATTCCTGAAAGATTTAGATAAGATGAAGGAGTACACTCTTTTATTAAAGTCTTCTTTAGAAAAGCGGTACCAACTAGACCCAAACCCATTGACCGCTGAAGATTACTTACATGGTTTAGCCGACTATCGCTATCAGGGAAACATCGAACGTACAGCGCGGCAACTATTGGGGGATTTTCGTAAGGGTTTACTCGGAGCAATTGCATTGGAAGTACCACCAGAAGTACTACCCTAAGTACCACCAATGTAATTGCTTAGCATCTACAGCATCTACACAAGTACAATTACAAGCGCGATTCTACTAGTGAGTACTAGCTAGTGAGCGTCGCACAGAGCGAGTAGCACAGCGGGAGTCGTAGAGCGCGAGCCTAAGTTCCCTGTGGATATCTTTTTCTATAAATCTGATAATTATAGTCTGATTGAACCAATATTGTCAATATTTATTGAAAAATCAAGATCAGAACTTAAGCCAGGAAGGGACTTGAGGAGCTAACCCTAACTTAAGACAGATGACTTGAGCTAATTAGCGTAACCAACTTCAGTAATATTGCCGAGGGAAAAGTTTTTCAATCAGTCCTATAATCAATATTGAGCACCGAAACAGCTGATGCAGGGCTTACGCAAGAACTCTACAGGTGGTGTTAACAGTTACCCTTTAACCCATACAGGTAGTGTGTCGATGGCTGAATTGCGTAAGCTCTGTTTACCTGTATTAATATATACTGCTATAAGCATCAATATTTCTTAACAAGAGTTTGTATTTGTTTAAATTTGAAGGTTGGCAGGTTGAAGGTTGGCAGGTTGAAGGTTGAAGGTTGAAGGTTGAAGGTTGAAGGTTGAAGGTTGAAGGTTGAAGGTTGAAGGTTGTCTTGATTAGGCTTCTTGTCAATGTATTGTCTTGATGCAAAGCGCGAGTGGGGGAAACCCTCTCATTAAGGCGCTGCATTGCTTTCGTGATAGTGTTTTTCTCAATTATTCTGTGCTGATCGGAAGTTCCCGGATCTGAAGTTACCGACAAATGCGGCAAAGTCTATTGTGCCATTTGTTCCAAAATTATCCTAAAATCAGCCAAGATACCAGGCAAATTCTCTGGATTCAGCACAGGGACATGAACAAAGATACAAGAAGTATTGAGGTGATGCTCTCCAAGATACTTCAACACTTCGTAATAGAGTCCTTCGCAGACAAATTTACCAGCATCATGGCTAATCTCACATCCACTCAAGGCAGCTATTAGTTGCTCTAAGTTCACTGGGGTTTGAAGGCAGGCATCTTCACGAGTAGCACAGGATTCCACAGTTAATTTGTGCCGCTTACTCGCCATTCCACAACAAATAATCCCATCGGGTTGTATTTGATCAATTGTGGCAATTACCTGAGCACTAGCTTCGGCAATATCGACGGGCAACTGTCTTAGAAAAGTCAGGGAAGCAGATAAATCATTGGTTTGAGCAATTTTCCCTAATAAATCATCAGAGGAGTTAGATACCTGATCGGGTAACCAGGTTTGAAAGGATGTCAAGAGGATTTTTTTGTTCATCCAACAGAACCAATTAGAATAAAAAGAGCTTCAATAGTTCAATGTAAGGGAAAGCAGGTTAATGCCAGTAATTGCGGTTGTAGACTACGACATGGGGAACCTGCACTCTGCCTGTAAAGGGTTACAGAAAGCTGGTGCAACTACCAAAGTGACAGATTTAGCAGCAGATATAGAACAGGCGGATGCGGTGGTACTACCGGGAGTGGGGGCGTTTGACCCAGCGATACAACATTTGCGATCGCGTAACCTGGAGCAACCGATTAAACAAGCCATTGCCAGCGGTAAACCCTTTTTAGGTATTTGTCTAGGTTTACAAATTCTGTTTGAGGCAAGTGAAGAAGGCACAGAACCTGGATTAGGGATTGTGCCTGGGACAGTGCGGCGCTTTCGTCGAGAACCAAGTATTACGATTCCCCATATGGGTTGGAACCAGCTAGAGTTTACTCAACCGGATTGTACCCTTTGGCAGCATTTATCAGGCAATCCGCGAGTCTATTTTGTCCATTCTTATTATGTTGACCCAGTTGACCCTATGATTCGAGCCGCAACTACTACTCATGGGAGTCAAACCGTGACGGCTGCGATCGCTTACAATAATGTCGTAGCAGTACAGTTTCACCCGGAAAAGTCTTCTACTACAGGACTGCAAATTTTGTCTAATTTCGTGGCTCAGGTCAAGAGTTACTGCCATGATCGTACACTTGTCACCAAAGCCTGAAAATTATTCTTATTCTAAAATTATGCTACTACTACTGATGTAATCAGCACGCTCCCCACTGTCCTGTGTTTGGATGAGAATTTACGGCAATCGCCAACTGAAAACTTTGCCAGGACAAATTACCCGCCCGACACCAGCACGGGTGCGGGAGGCAGTATTTAATATTTGGCAAGGCAGTGTAGGGAATTGCCGATGGCTGGATTTATGTGCTGGTAGTGGTTCAATGGGGGCTGAGGCTCTGTGTCGGGGAGCTGCTTTGGTGGTAGGGATTGACAAATGGGCAAAAGCTTGTTCAATTATTCGTCAGAACTGGCAACAGATGGCTCAGCCGCAGCAAGAATTTCGGGTGTTGCAAGGGGATGTGGTCAGGCGATTGAAAACCTTGGCTCCTCAGCAGTTTGACCACATTTATTTTGACCCCCCCTACGCTAGTGATTTGTACCAGCCAGTGTTAGATGCGATCGCTCAATACCAGCTCCTCGACACCCATGGTGAGTTAGCTGTTGAGCATAGCTCTAACTACTGGCAACCAAAACCAATCCCCAATTTAGAAATTTGTCGCCAGAAGGTCTATGGCAATACTGCCTTGACCTTCTATTGCCCATTGGTTTAGGTCAGGGGTTTGGTAATGGTCAGTGGTTGATCAGCTCTGGGAAGGAAAAACTAACCCCCAAGTTGATTACCCCGTTGGTATTGCATATAGGCAGCAAAAAACAGTCCCAATAGAGTAACAGGTATTAAGCCAAGGACAATCCCAACAAGCAACGGTTCTACCACACTAAGTCTCCTAATTAAGTTTTTTTACCTGTTTCTCATATTACTAGCTCTGATCAACCTTAGGGTGCTGCTGGTGGTGAAACAGTTATTTATCAACCATCCTGAGTTCCATGGGTTGAGATTGCTCAGTCACACTCAGGAGGTTCTGACCTCATGACCTAAGCCCTGACTTGGGTTGAATACTTTTACCTATATCCCAGCTTATATACCAAAATGTATACCATCGATCTATTCCGCTAGTATCAGGTATATGGTTAAGACATAGTGTAGCATATAATACAAATACACGACAAGATCTTGATTAATGACTCCATAAATTTTAAGCTATGTTTATAAACAAAAATAATACTTAGTCTAAGTATTTACTTATCATTGCTTAACACAACTTAATCAATGGTTCAGTTTTATCGAGATTACAAGCGCTTTATTGATAGTCAACTTGACAGGAGACCCATTGGAAAACCAGCTTGTCCAACCTAGAGTTCTAGTGCGGCGAGTCACCTTGATAGTACTAGTCGCTTTGCTTGCTATAAGTCTTAGCCTGATCGGAATTCCCATGATGCAGGATTGGGATCCTTATGTACAAAAGGTTTTGTCCCTCAACGGTGATCCAGTCCGAGGTGATGCCATTTTTCAAATCAACTGTGCCGGGTGTCATGGAGCCAAAGGGGATGGTCATGTAGGACCAAGTCTAGTGAGTATCTCTAAGAGAAAGTCTGACGTGAGTCTGATTCAGCAAGTGATTAGTGGTAGAACACCACCAATGCCTAAGTTTCAACCTCAAACTAGAGATATGGCAGACCTGTTGAGTTACCTGGAACAATTGTAACTAAAGGTTGAAGGTTGAAGGTTGAAGGTTGAAGGTTGAAGGTTGAAGGTTGAAGGTTGAAGGTTGAAGGTTGAAGGTTGAAGGTTGAAGGTTGAAGGTTGAAGGTTGAAGGTTGAAGGTTGAAGGTTGA
>NZ_JAAHHE010000210.1:0-11136 GCF_010692525.1 Moorena sp. SIO3B2 | reverse complement strand
AAAGCTAGTTTGTTTGTAAAGGATAGGATAGTCAGCACCTAACTGACGCACTAATCTAGCTTTTTCTTGAGAACCGACAGTAGTACAAACCTCAGCACCTTTGAGCTTAGCTAGCTGAATAGCAACGTGACCAACACCACCAGCACCTGCCTGAATCAGCACCTTTTGTCCTGCTTCCAACCGTCCTCGGTCATACAATGATTCCCAGGCAGTGATCAGTACTAGAGGAGCAGCAGCCGCTTCAGGGAAGGAGAGGGATTTAGGCTTGTGGGCAACTAAGGACTGATCAACAACGGCTAGTTCGGCATAGTTACCCGTACCAGATAATCCTAATCCCCCAGCACAGAAATATACCTCATCACCGACCTGGAATTTATCGACACCAGCACCAACAGCTTCTACCAAACCAGCACCATCGCAGCCTAGGATAGCTGGCATTTGGTCACGGTAAAAGGTACCTCTACGCCGCAGTTTGGTGTCAATGGGATTAACACCAGCAGCGTGAAGACGCACCAGGATTTCTGTGTCGTTTTTAATTGTGGGGTCTGGTACATCCTGAAGTTGCAGCACTTCAGGTGTACCAGCAGCGGTCATTAAAATGGCTTTCATTGGTCATTTGTTAATTGTTAATTGTTAATTGTCAATGGTTAATGGTCAATGGTCAATGATCAATTTTCAATTAACTTTGCACAAATAACTTTGAACAAAATCGCCATTTGATGATTTGCCTTGATGATGTCCGATACTTTTTAGCTACCAGAATCTACCAAAGGTAAACTCTAGCTCGCCAATGCAAGATGCTCTCGCATCCAGGGGGTATCTCCCAAAGCCCTCAGGAATATCCCGCGAGCGCCATAAAAATGTCAAAAAAGTTCGTTCCACCGGGATTACAGCGCAACTATTAAACCCTTGGTTTTCGGCTTTAATTTAAGTTACATAATAATCCCTGTCGGTGTTACCCTAATTTAATTCTAACAAATAATAAGAGTTTTTGGTAGACTCTGCAACATTTTCTCTAGCTGTTTACTAACCCTTTTAGATCCATGCCTAATCATGCTGTACATAGTTGTGCTGTCGTTTGACTATAGCGACAGGGATGGCAGAAGAGTGCTTTAGGCTGGGATTGGTGTTCTGCTCGAAAGACATTGGCATAGAGATTAGCCAGGATTTGTTTACCAGAAAGGCTTCGCTCTAGGTAGGGCAATGCGGGTTTGATATAAGGATAGACAACATTCCAGTAAAAGTTTGGGTAGTTCCGGCGTAAATCACCGGGATTACGATAGCCTAAAATCTGATTTTTCCCGATTTCTTCAAACTCGTAGAACAAGGCACTAATTTTTTGTAAATAGCGGGGATCAGCCAGCTGACCAATCAAATCTGCTGCTCTGACTAAACCAGGATAGTTAACCGTGTCTTGATGATCCTGATCAGCAGGTACTGGGAAACGGGTTAATTCAATATTGTGCTTAATCTGCTCAGTATCAATCAGCAGGTGATTACCAAAGTGTTCATCAATAAACTGCTTACCCCGGTCTACATGGTAGGGAGTAAGGCTGGCATCAGTTGCACCTGTAGGGAGAGTAATCATGAAATTGTCTATTCCTGTGGCATACAATCCTTGGTCTGGTTGGTCTTGACGACAGATGCCTTTGATATAGCCAATGTCATGGCACAACAAAGAGATAATCACGTGCAACCAGTCTTCACAGGAGACGCTCCCTTCGCAGATGTGCTTACCCCACAAGATTTCCTGTCCAACTAGGGTGACTAGGAAGGTGTGTTCAATGTTGTGATAGAGAGCGTCACTATTAGCAATATTTTCCAGAGCCATGTGGGTAGCCCAAGTAATCAGCTCACAGTAGTCTGATTTAAGGTTGCCGTAAGTGCTGTGGAAACCTGTCTCTAGATTTTTAACACAGGTATCAATGATTATCTCGGTAGGATTAAACATCATGGTAGGCATATCAGCAACTCCTGATTTAGATTTAAGCTCATCCCCACGGTCACATCCGGGGGATTTCAGGTTAGGGGTTAGGGGTTAGGGGTTAGTTAATTGGTCTGGCATTGCTTAATTATGCAATGATTTTAAGAATTTTTTGGAATGAGCATCAGGCGTGGAACGGGCATCTTGCCCGTTTCATTTCCCAGGCAGGATGCCCACCCCACTCATATTAATTCGAAGATTCAGCAATGCCATTGGTCTGACTAACTACTAACGACGTTTTGTTTGGCAGCTTTCAATCCCTATATCTAGATAAACGCTAGATCAAAGTTCTCACCATTCGCCCTGAGGCACTTAGCTTTGTTAGGTCCGGCACAAGGGGCGAGGTATTAACCTTATGTTTGTCAAGTTTTCACCCACTTCGGATCAGGTATCTACCAAGCTGATAGCTGATAGCTAAAAGCTGATCGCTTTATCAACACAACCCATCAAGCTCCCAATTTTGGGCAATACAAGTGCAACAGGGAGTGATATGATATGACCAGTACTCAGTGCCATCAGACGCAGGGTTTTAGCTTGAGGGAAAAGGCAAGAGATTACTGAGACATCTATAACCTCGTATAGGTTTGATTGCCATTAATCAAACTATAGCCTGTGTTTAAGACATCAGGGTAATTTGTGGAAAAAGGCTCACAAGCCACGTCTAATCCATAATTTGTGTGAAAATCTTCACAAACTCATGGCTAGCTCAGCTTTTCGATAAGCTAGTTAGGATGGGTTTAAAATTAGCAGAAATACTATCTTTTTTTGGTGCATCTTGATAACCACCTAAACGCTATGTCTAGGGGAAAAAACCGATTATTCAAAATCTCTATCGGCAAGACTGAGATGTTCTTAGAAAAATTGAATCAACTAGATTTGACTGTAGCATTTGATCAGCTAACACCTCGTAAACGAGAGGTCTTGAAGAAAATGTTAGCGGGCCAAAGCGATCAAGCGATCGCTAAGTCCCTACACATCACAGAAGCTACTGTCAGAAAACATGTGCAGCAGCTGTGCGAGAAATTTGAGCTGAGGAATGCACCAGGTGAACACTACTCACTCCGAAATCAGTTAATTGACTTATTTAGTGAATATCAGCCTAAGTTAGTCAATCCAGAGTTATTAAGTAAATATAAATCTTTCATCGTCCCACCGATGCCAGAGTCAGAAGGGCAACAAAAGCCAGTTCCTCTCTATGCTGACTTTTATGTCAAGCGCATTCCTTATGAAGATCAGTTGTTAGAGGCAATTGTCAAGCCTGGTGCTCTAATTCGGATCAAAGCACCCCAGCAGATGGGTAAAACCTCCCTGATTGAACGAGTTCTGGCTGAGCTCAGGCAGCAAGGTTATCAAGCTGTGACCTTAAGCTTTGAGTTAGCCGATAGTACCGTCTATAGGGACCTCGGCAAATTCTCACGGTGGTTCTGTGCCAGAGTTGGTCAGACTCTAGGGCTGTCAAATAAGTTGGATGAGTATTGGGATGATATTTTTGGATGTAATAGTAACACCACAGATTACTTTCAGGAGTATTTATTGGCAGAAATTGAAAGCCAGATAGTACTCGTTATAGATAAAGTTGATCTGGTGTTTGAACACCCCTTTATTGCTGATGATTTTTGTCGCCTTCTCCGTGGTTGGTATGACATCGCTAGGCGGGGCGATCGCAGTAGCGCTATCTGGAAAAAACTCCGGTTGGTGATAGTACATTCTACAGAAATTTATAGCTCCTTGGATATCAATCACTCACCACTGGCTAATGTCGGATTGGAAATTGAGTTGCCAGAGTTTAGCACAGAGCAAGTACAGGAGTTAGTCAGACGTTATGGACTGGATGGGAATCCCAGAGAAGTGGAGGAACTGATGGCGATGGTGGGAGGACATCCTTATCTGTTGCGCAAAGGTTTAGCTTATATTAAATATGATCAGATTACCCTAGCGCAACTGTTAGAGGTGGCACCCACAGAAGCCGGACCATTCAGTGACCATCTGCGACGCCACCTAGGAAATCTCAAACAGTCTCCAGAATTGGAAACTGCGTTGGAGAAAGTGGTTCAAGCACACAGCTGGGTAACTATCCCATCGGAGCAAGCCTTTAAGTTATATAGCATGGGGTTAGTAAAGTTGCAAGGGAATAGCGTCATGCCTCGCTGTGATTTATATCACAAGTATTTTTGCGATCGCCTTTGCCAGCGGCTTGAGCCTGAGTGCTGAGTGGGTCAGTTCAGAATCCATACTTCATATAACCTTAAACCTTAAACCTACCCTATACCGAATGCCTAGGGCGAACAACCTAACCGAAGGGAACGCCTAAGGCCAACAACCTTGGCCAATAGGCCACGCTACGCGAACAACCTTAAATTTTAAACCTTAAACCTTAAACCTTAAACCTACCCTAAACCGAACGCCAAAGGCGAACAACCTTGGCCTATTGGCCACGCTACGCGAACAACCTTGGCCTATTGGCCACGCTACGCGAACAACCTTGGCCTATTGGCCACGCTACGCGAACAACTGTCAACATTCAACTGTCAACCTACCCTAAACCGAACGCCAAAGGCGAACAACTGTCAACCTTGGCCAATAGGCCACGCTACGCGAACAAAAGTTAACAACTAAAATGACCTACGAATATATATACTCAGGGACTTTACCAGCCGATGCTCTTACCTATGTGAAGCGACAAGCAGATAATGATTTATATGAAGGATTGAAGGCTGGACAGTTTTGTTATGTATTGAACTCAAGACAGACTGGAAAATCTAGCTTACGAGTGCAAGTAATGCGTCGGCTTGAAGCAGATGGGGTTGCCTGTGCAGTAATTGATTTATCCATGGATGGTACTCAGCATGTCACTCTCGATCAATGGTATGCCAATATTGTCCGCTCTCTGGCTAGAGACTTCGACCTAGATATTAATTTACGCACTTGGTGGCGTGAGCGAGAAATGATATTTGCGGTGCGGCGATTGAGAGAATTTCTTGAAGAGGTTTTGCTCCAGCAAGTTACTCAAAATATTGTAATTTTTATTGATGAAATTGATAGCGTTCTTAGCCTCGATTTCCCCACTGATGATTTTTTCGCTTTTATTCGTGCCTGCTATAACCAACGTGTGGATAAGTCAGACTACCAACGCCTTACGTTTGCGCTACTTGGAGTAGCAACACCATCAGATTTAATTCAAGATAAAAAACGCACACCCTTTAATATTGGTCAGGCGATTCAGCTATATGGCTTTCAGTTGCACGAAGCACAGGGATTAGCGCAAGGATTACAAGGAAAAATTAGTAATCCCCAAGATGTCCTGAAACAGGTCTTGTACTGGAGTGGAGGTCAACCTTTTCTGACCCAAAAGCTTTGTAAACTCTTGTTGGATTCTGTATCTACTATCCCAACAGGTGGTGAGGCAGAGTGGGTTGACCAATTAGTGCGATCGCAAGTGATTGATGATTGGAAATCCCATGATAATCCGGAGCATCTTAAAACTATTCGCGATCGTCTTATTAAGAATGAGCAACGGGCTGGGCGATTACTGGGATTGTATCAGCAAATTCTGCAACGGGGAGAAATTGCTTCTGATGACAGTTATGAACAAATAGAATTGCGGCTATCGGGATTAGTAGTTGAGAAGCAAGGAAAATTAAGGATTTATAACCGTATTTATCAAGCTGTTTTTAACCAAAATTGGGTAGATAAAGAATTAGCAAATTTGCGACCGTATAGTAATGAATTTGCTGCTTGGTTAGACTCCGATTGTCAGGATACATCCTGTCTTCTGCGAGGACAACAGTTACAGGATGCATTAAGATGGGCCCTGGGTAAAAGCTTAAGCCATCAAGATTATCAGTTTTTGACCACTAGCCAAGAATGGGAAAAGCGAGAATTTAAAAAGGCGTTAGAAGAAATTCAACGGTATTCAGAAGCCAGACGACAAGGGAAACTTAATCCAGCCCTAGCGGCTACCACTAAGGAAACTATCTATGAGTCTCTTGAACACCTGACCCCAGAAAGTTTCAAATATATTGTTTCCAACCTTGAATTGGACTTAGGAGTTTTTAATCAAACCTTATCCATGATGGATACTCTGCTAGACCGAGAAGGGTTTGATTCCATTTTCAATGAAATGTTACGGTCTATCACCTTCAAAACTGGCGAGATACTACAGGCAGATCGCACGACTATTTTTTTATTAGATGAAGCCAAAAATGAACTCTGGTCAATTGTGGCAAAGGGTGAAGGAGGAGACTCAGAAGAGATTCGGATGCCTGCGGATAAAGGGATTGCTGGTTATGTTGCTCAAACTAAGAAAACTGTCAATATTCCTTACGATTTATATAACGATACCCGTTCTAATACTGCTAAGGAATGGGATACCAAAACTGGATACCGTACTTATACCATGCTGGCTTTACCCTTACTAGATGATAAAGGAGATTTAGTGGCTGTTGTCCAATTACTAAATAAGTTAAAACAACCGCCAGTTTTAGACGCGCCCTTAGCTGATAAAATTGATTTAAAAGGCTTTACACCAGAGGATGAAAAACTTTTTGCGCAATTCGCCCGCTCGATTCAAATGATTCTTAAATCCTCTCGGTTATTTTATAAAGCAGCTCAGAAACAACGAATAGCTTCAGCATTGATAAATGCGACACAATCTCTGGGTAAAAGTAGCTTGGATCTAGAAGAAACTTTGAATAAAGTAATGAATCAGGCTCAAGAGCTAATGTCTGCTGATCGCAGCACAGTCTGGATGTTAGATGAGGAACAGGATGAATTATGGACAAAAATTACGGTTGCTGATGGCACATTAAAAGAAATTCGGATTCCCAAAGGAGCTGGCTTTGCTGGTCAAGTTGTTACCACTAAACAGCCACTGATAATTCCGTTTGATCTCTATGACCATCCCAATTCAGAAACTGCCAAACAAACTGATAGTCAAACCGGTTATCGCACCTGTAGTTTGTTAGGGATGCCTGTGTTTAATGTTGATAATCAATTAATTGCTGTTACCCAATTAGTCAATAAAAAGAAACAGGGCAATTTTCCCCCATACAATCCCGCCGATTGGCCAAACCCTCCCGATTGCTGGAAGGCAAGTTTTGATCGCAGGGATCAAGACTTGATGGAAGCATTTAATATTCAAGCGGGTGTAGCGCTCCAAAATGCCAAGCTATTTAGTAAAGTCAAGCAACAACAGCTAGAGCAGCGA
Source organism: Moorena sp. SIO3B2 (assembly GCF_010692525.1). NCBI lineage: Bacteria > Bacillati > Cyanobacteriota > Cyanophyceae > Coleofasciculales > Coleofasciculaceae > Moorena > Moorena sp. SIO3B2. The sequence goes on along the minus strand of NZ_JAAHHE010000210.1, from coordinate 3,946 downwards.
GATTTGGTCTTTAATGTATCCAGTGGTGTAATTTTTACCAATAAAACTGGTCAGATTATTCTTGCCAATGATCACGCTAAGGATTTCATTGGTTTGAAAGATATTGAGGAGAAGTCTTTACGGGACTTGCTCCACATTAAAGAGGGCAATTTTTCCCAATGGTTCGATGTAGCATTAGCTGCCAAGACTGAAGAAGAACGTCGGCAAGATTATTCAGCTCAAACCTTAGTATCCCATAATACTCAAGCAGAACACAGTGTAAATCTATGTATTATCTCTTGTCCTGATGCTTCTGATGTTAATCAGATTTCTACTATCCTAGTAATTATTAATGATAGTGGCGATGAGAAACAAAAACAGGATCAGCAAAAGCTAGTGCGTAGTGTGTCTAGAGTCGGCAATCCTTATGGTTGAAATTCTTGCATAATTAGAGATGATGTGGGTTCAATTAAGTGATGAATTTGGACTAGGAGCTAGTGATTTAAGGTAAGGGTTATGTTCTATGATACAACTGTAGATGCAAAACCGCTGAATCAAAAATGTCCGTATTTCTTGATTAAACTCTTGATGAAACTGTAGATGCAAAACTCCTGAAACGAGAAGTTATCACCAATTTATAATCAAGAATCTCAGAGGCTTAAGCGTTTTTCTTCTTTTTTTATAAACTTCTTTATTCCTTCTAATGTATAACAATAATCGACTTTTTTCCCGTCGTTATCAAGAAATTTATACCGATATTGACCTGGGGGGCCAATACAACCATCATTTTCCATAACTAAATCATAGCCAAGTTCTTTGAGTTTATCATAACAGCTGTTATGCTCTTCAACATCAATTTTGTTATAATCAACATTACACTTAAATTTTGGCTTGACCTCAGCCTCTACTTTATCAGCTTTCTGAGCAATTTTTTCCTCTAGAGATTTTACCCTTGATTTAATATCGTTTAAGTCTTCTTGCATGTACTTATTCCTCCGGAATTGAATTTCATTCATTCAATGTAAATAGAGTTTCAGTAAGTGTTTGTGATATAAATCAACTTTTGCTCTGATCTTTATCACTGGAGTTTAGACTAATTCTCGTTCACCAGAAACTTGGCTTCCCTGCATCTCATATTTGAAAATTTTGCGTAGCGATGCAGCGCGGTCTTGGGGGTTTCCCCCATGAGCGACTGCATCAAGACAGGGTGTGTTAGGGGAGCCTTCATTTTTCGCCTCGTAGTCAGGGTTTGGATAGCCCGCCCCGTAACGCACCACCGTGTCAAACAGCAAAAATGAGATGCACCCCTTGGCTTCCCTTGAGTAGTCACATTGACTTACTCAACTGAAACCCTTGATAAATAGTTATTACAACAATTTTTAAACCACTTGTGCTCAGGCAGTGCTATGATGGAATTTTGTGTACACAAGACGAGTTGAAAAGTTTCGATAACGCAGCCCTAATCCAAACTCGGCAAAAAAGACAAATAATTAAATCGCTCAAGACTATCTCAAACACTCTTTGGTGCTTGAGGCATTGGTTTCTATTCCTAATTACTTTTTATCAAGTTTCGTTAAAACCCAAAATTTACTCTAAAGTCCAGTGAATTAAAAATGTCCGTATTTCTTGATTAAACTCTTGATGAAACTGTAGATGCAAAACCCCTGAATCAAAAATGTCAGTATTTCTTGATTAAACTCTTGATGAAACTGTAGATGCAAAACTCCTGAAACGATAAATTATCACCAATTTAAAATCAAGATTATCCGATGCTTAAGCCTTTTTAGGTTGTTTCTCTAAATAGTCCTTGACTCCTTTTAATGTATAAAATTCAGCGACTTTATTTTCGTCGTTATCAAGAACTTTATACCGATATAGATTGGGGGCTCCAATACAACCATCATTTTCTACAATCAACTGCTTATAGCCAAGTTCTTTTACTTTGTCATAACAGCTGTTATGCTCTTTAACATTAATGTTGTTATGATCAACATTACACTTAAATTTTGGCTTTACCCCAGCCTCGACTTTATCAGCTATCTGATCAACTTTTTCACCTATATCTTTTAGAGTTGATTTAATCTCGTTTAACTTTTCTAGCACCTACTTATTCCTCCGGAATTTAATTTCATTCATTTCATTCAATGTAAATAGAGTTTCAGTAAGTTATTGTGATCTGAATCAACTTCTGGTCTGATTTTTATCACCGACATTCCATTAACACAAAAACCTTGTTACTCGCAAGATAAGCTATAGGATTTTTCTTTTTGTGAAAAAAATCTCTTAAGAAAAGGCAAGAGGCAAGACGCAATAGTTAATCAACTAGCTATGTATTACCACTACCTACTACCTACTGCCTACTGTCTACTGGCTAAAATTTACTTATAGTCAATACCTCAACGAATTTAAAACCGCTATAATGACTTGTCACTAACTTGAAACACCATCAAATGTTGGCTGGGTAAATCATTATTGGTTTCTTGCCAAATTAAATTAATGGATTCCATATCTTTTTTAACTTGCTTCTGAGTCATTTTATGCAAGCCCTTAATAGGAATAAGTGGGTTTTCCTTGCGATATTCTACTAGCACAACTCTTCCCTCTGTTTTAAGAGCTTTAACAATCGATTCCATCATTTCTCGGGGATATTCAAGCTCATGGTAAACATCTACCATTAAGGCTAAATCAATGCTATTTTCAGGAAGTTTAGGGTCAGTCAAACTTCCTAATATTGTCTCGACGTTATTAACATTGTTGTCTTCTGTTAAAAAGTCAATAACGTCGATCATTTCTGGCTGAATGTCTACTGCTAATACTTTTCCTTCAGGTACCAACGGAGCGATTCGAAAGCTAAAATAACCAGTGCCTGCTCCAATATCTGCAACAGTATCTGTAGGTCTTAAATTAAGAGCATCAATAACTACAGAAGGTTGCTCTTGGGATTCCCTGCTAGGGCGTTCCAGCCATAACATTTCCTGATGTCCCATTACTTTAGCAATTTCTCGACCCATATAGAATTTGCCAATGCCATCTTTGCTATGAAAAGAGCGGATTTTGTAAACTTCACTAGCATTGATGTTTGATTTTAGTTCCCCAGTATAGGTATAATTCGTTAGCACTAAAAATGGGATGAGTAAGACAGCGATCGCAACTGCCAAGATATATTTCGTGAAGTTTGCCATAGAAAATCGAACCAGTGAAAGTCCTGGGTATAACCGATGAATGCACGTAGATTATAAATTAACTATTTACAATTAACAAATCACTAAGGACCAGCAATAGAAAACCCCCGGCGAGTTGGTGGGTTTTCTGCTAACTGCACCTTGAAAGTGACGCGATCGCTAATGTCACCGCTTTTTACTTCCAATGTCCAATCCCCAGGACCGAGAGGCCAAAAGAAGGAATTGGATGAGTTGGTAGTTAGCTTTTCACCATTCAACCACCACTCGACCGACTCAGATTTTACCCCAGCCACCTTGAACTCTAGCCGTTGAACAGCACTGTTGCTATCTTGATCCGATTCAGTAGGGTAGAGCATGTACAAATCCCCCTCGCGAGGAGACAAAATTTTAATTTTCCCTGGCGCTAGATTTACTTGGGGTTGTCTTGCTAACCACTCGTTGTACTCATCAGGTAAATTAACGATGTACTGGGGCGATTGTTGATTAGGTCCAACACTGGTCATCTGATAAAACGTATCGGATTGACGTTCGTAATCCTGGAGGTCGTCTGGATAGAAGTATTCCTGGACAACAGTTGGACAAGCAGGAGTGGGACGCAAACCGGAAAGGGCACACACTGGACGTTGGACTAAACCGGGAGGAGCTTGAAACGGAGCAGGTTCTTGAGATTGATGCAGGTGTAACATAATCCGATGCCAGAGGGGAGCAGCACCAATCACCCCAGACACTTGTTCCATGGGCTCACCATTAAAATTGCCTACCCAAGTGGCAACGGTATAGTTTTT
>NZ_JAAHHE010000021.1:0-1705 GCF_010692525.1 Moorena sp. SIO3B2 | reverse complement strand
TGCCTGTTGGGTGAGCGCAGAACGTTGGCAGGCACTTACTCCAGAACAAAAAGGAACCTTTGCTAATATCTGCCCGGATTTTGTGGTTGAGTTACGGTCTAGCTCAGATCGGGTTCAGTCTCTGGAAGCTAAAATGACGGAGTATATCGACAATGGGGCGAGACTGGGCTGGTTAATTGATCCACAGCAGCGATTGGTGGAAATTTATCGACCGGGTTTGGCAGTGGAAGTGTTGGAAAATCCGGCTGAGTTGTCGGGGGAAGAGGTGTTACCGGGTTTTGTGTTGGATTTGCGTCGGGTGTGGGATTGAAAAGACCTCTTGCATAAGTCTCATAAACCGTGGGTTTTGACAAGGCAATAGGCAATAGGCAATAGGCAAAAGGGATAGATTTTGATTTGATATTTATTTTTGCAAGAGGTCTAAAACTGAAATGCCATCGCCTTTGGCGGGCTCTTCGAGCCATCGCACTATAGTATTTCTATTTGAGTTGTGAACAGAATCTCTTCGGGAAAGGCAAGAGGCATGCATACAAGAGGCAAGAGGTAATCAAGTAGCGATGCAGTGCTTTTTACAATTAATTATCAAACGCTGTATCATTCTCACACATCAGTCCAGACACCCTAAAAGGGTTCACGCTCCCAAGTTGTAGTAATACCCAACGTCTCAAAGGAATTTTCTACCAGAGTTCGGAAATCCTTACTATAGCCACCAAACAGATGAACTCGTGGTTTTCGACCTGGAAAGTAGGGAGCATACAGAAGCACTTTAGTGCCGTCCTTCCAGACTTTAACGTGTTTGACCTCGATTACATAATCATCAGTTAACAAATCAACGTAGCCAACTGGTGACTCCACCTCACGCTCTCCACCTTCTCGCTCTTGAAGGATAGCTTGAATCATCCTTTCATCTTCATAAGACTGACCGGTATATTTTTTCTCGGCAAGAGGTTGTGGAATAGGTTCTCCAGAGGCTTCCATATCTTCGAGCACTTCTGCGACTAAATTAGTAATGCCTTGTAAGGCAGCAAAACCAGATGTGTCAAGGTGAGATAGACTGGGAAATTCTGCACACAATCCTACAAAATCTCCGTCTTCTTTTGACCATTTGATGCTATAAGTGTAGTGTTGGGGATTAACTTTCATTACTCTGCTCCAACTTATCAATAGTTTTTAATACTTGACAACTTGATAAACTTTAGCATTTCCACTCTTTTCGTTTTGAATATTGACACGAGGATTTCCTTCCCACGGGGTATTATAAACAGAGGTCAAGATGATACAAACACCTGCGAGTCCAGAAACCGAAACTCTATTGATTGAGTTGCCTAGGACAATCGGGTTGTACGTCACCCAGGAACAGTTTGCAGCCCTCGCAGCAGCTAACCGCGACTTGAGACTGGAAAGAACGGCACTTGGAGAGTTAATTGTGAACCCACCAACAGGCTGGAAAACTGGAAAGCTAAATTGGAGTATTTCTGGAGAGTTGTATTTGTGGTGGCGTAATGCAGGGGAACCGGGTAAAGCTTTTGACTCCTCCACTGGCTTCATTTTACCTAATGGTGCCACTCGTTCTCCCGATGCCTGTTGGGTGAGCGCAGAACGTTGGCAGGCACTTACTCCAGAACAAAAAGGAACCTTTGCTAATATCTGCCCGGATTTTGTGGTTGAGTTACGGTCTAGCTCAGATCGGGTTCAGTCTCTGGAA
>NZ_JAAHHE010000209.1:0-11251 GCF_010692525.1 Moorena sp. SIO3B2 | reverse complement strand
CTCCTGAAGGGGTCGGGTTTTCACCGCCATCCAAACAGTCAGTTAGGTTTGAAGGTTTTTTAGTCCTTCTTTCCCCCAGCTCATACCCCTTATGTAATAAGGCTCTTAGCTGGAACGAGCCGCACTTGAATAAAGCTTTTGGCTACACCAAAACGTTGAGCTAAGTTTCGGAGGTGCGACCCTAGGGCGATTTACTCGCCCTAGGAGGCGCGCACCTTGATAATTTTTATTTGTTATGAATTTATAGAATTTTTTGCCGAAAGTCAAGAGAGTAAGGTTTCATACGAAATTTTTATAATTAACTATTTAATCTATTTATAATTGTACCTCATAGCTATGAGAAACGCTATATATTCCAAGCAGTAACGCTTCAAGTCCTAATTTTGATCAGCAATCAGCAGCTATTCCGACAACCCCAAAAAAAGCAATACCTCCTATCATTCCGAGCGGTAGCGAAATTTTAGCTAAACACTACCAGCGCGTCATGCAGGAGATACTCAATTATGCTTTACCAGCATTCTGAATTATTCACTCAACACCCGCTGCAATTAAACAGCGGGTGTTTTTTACAATGAACTATCTTCCTGGGGGGGTGACATACAAGCTGAAATCCTTACTGGATAATAATTTCAGCCCATAAGTTCCAAAAATATACATTCTGTTTTGGGCGCTCCTTTGGACGTAGTTATAAGGGTTTGAGCTTGCCATTAAGCGATGCAGCTTCGGAACAGGGGAGGCAGCGCGGTCTTGGGGGTTCCCCCCATGAGCGACTGCCGTGGTTTCCCCCACTCGCGCTTTGCATCAAGACAATGACTTGAGGGTTAATTTCCGACTGTATCTTCCATGAGCCCATTGGCATCAAAGCCTTATAGAGTAAGCTTTTTGGGGCTCATGTCACCCCCTCAGCTATCTTCAGAAGGCTTTTGCTTATATACTTTTTTAATTAATTTTTTCAAATCATCCCTATCAAAAAGCTCAATTTCAGTCTTAGCTGCCAGTTTTTTGGCATTTTCTGTAAACTTACTATTAGTGATAACTAGTCCCAGGTTCGCCTGATAATAGCCAATTGCCCCCGTTACTTCCTGAACGGCCTTAATCCCTACGGTACTTTGTTGTCTCTTGGCTTGAACAACAGTCTTTATCTCCCCTTTTTCAATGACCAGATCCGCTCCATAATCCGCACTTGCTGGAGTCAGCCTCACTTGGTAGCCCAGTTCCTTAAATAATTTAGCCAGAAATTCTTCAAACTCCCTCCCCTTCATTTTATCAATTATATCTAAGTGTTCATCAATATCCTCTATAGATTCAATATCTAAGTGTTCATCAATATCCTGTTTCGATTCACGCCTATCATCAACCAAAGATTTCCAATTATTTACTTCTGCTTTGAGTTTGCGTTTCAAATCAACTTTATATTTCTTTATTCCTAAATTATCAAAAGATGATGAATTCGATGCCCGCCTATCCTCAACCGAAGATTTACCATTATTCACTTCTTCTTTGAGTTTGCGTTTCAAATCACGAGAAACCATTAACCGTTCAATCTCTTTACAGAGAGATGCTTTAGATTCTCCTTCTTGTTGGCGCTCTTTATATATTCCAACCAGTAATGCTTCAAGTCCGAATTTCGATAAGCCATCAGCAGCTATTCCCACCACCCCAAGAAAAGCAATGCCTCCGATCATTCCGAATGGACCTAACATTGCCAAAGCCGCTGTGATCGCTGCTGCTCCAGTAAATCCCGTTGTTGCCATAGCAATTAGAAGTATCACACCAGGTAAGCCTAGTGCAGCAAACTTTCTAACCACTTCATCCATATCACTATTCCTCAATATTGTTAGCTTAGAGAATTGCTCTAATTGTCACCAGTATTCCCTCCAAACTGAGTAACGACATCAGTGGAAATAGGGGATTATTGAATTAACGACGAAGCAAGCTAATAACAGGTTTACACCAACCACTTTACGTTGTCTACTTATGGTTAGCGTGAATAAAGTCAAAGCTTACTGCTGACAACCTATGGGAATCCTGCTTGATGAGTGCGCCCCACGACTAAGTTAAAATAGAGGCGTAAAGCTGAAACAAGATCATTCCAATGACAGTCCGACAACCTCGATACAGCAAAGAAGAATTTGCTCGACGTGGTGATGAAATCTACGAAACTCAGGTGCGTCCAAAGGTCGAAGCAGGGAATCACGGCAAGATTGTTGCCATTGATATTGAAACAGGCGATTTTGAGGTTGACCCAAGGGAAATAGCCGCTTGCGATCGCCTCGAAGCCCGTAACCCAGATGCTCAGAGGATATCTGAAAAGTTTTTTGATACTGAATTTTGCCCCCCTAGCCCCCCAATTCTGGGGGGAACAAGAATCAATTTGCTGGTAGAAGTCCCCCAAAATTGGGGGACCAACGGGGGCTTGGATGTAGCAAATGAGACTTTTCAGACAACCTCTCAAATCTGGATAGTCCGGATTGGTTCACGCTATGTTCGTCGGTTCGGTGGACGTGGAAAAAGAACGGGATGATTAGAGGAAATGTTAATGCAGACTTTGAACCCATTATTCCCATTTCAATTTATGGCTTGAATGGTAAAATTTACACTCAAGCGGCAATCATAGATACAGGGTTTAATGGTTGGCTTTCACTGTCTCCAGATTTGATTACTCAGTTAAATCTGAGATGGAAAAGGCGAGGACGCGCTCTTCTTGGGGATGGTAGTGAATGTATTTTTAATGTGTATGAGGTAGTTATCCTATGGGACGGATTCTCTCTAACAATTCCCATCGATGAAGCTGATTCAGAACCACTTGTTGGAATGTCATTGATGGAAGCGATGCAGCGCGGTCTTGGGGGTTACCCCCATGAGCGACTGCATCAAGACAGGCTATCAACTCATGATTCAAGTCTTTGAAGGAGGCAACGTAGAACTCCACAAAGTCAATGCACTCTAACTAATCACTACATCTTTCGCACTATCTCCCGTTCTTTGTAATTATCTATTAATTATCTAGGGATGATGGTCAATAGTAAATCGTCAATTCTAATTAGATTCAGTATCTAGGAATAAGGGGAAATCGTCCTCCCTACTCCCTACTCCCTACTCCCTACTCCCTACTCCCTGCTCCCTACTCCCTACTCCCTGTTCCCTTTGCTATATATGATCTAATTACTCATAACTAGCAACATCAAGTATTCTATTAAGAGCAACGCTTTCATCTGAAATGTATTCCTGAGAAAAATGGTAATAACTGTTAGGCTCATTATCAGGAATCACGCCATTAACCACCAAGCCCAGAACAGTCTGACCAGACTGCTCCAAAAGGCGAAAGCAGCACTACCAGAATCTACCACTCCAGGTCGGGAAACTAACAGCACACCATCGGTCATTTTTCCTAAGATAGGAGCATCAGCAGCAACGTTTAAAGAAGGGGTATCAATAATCACAAAGTCGTAACGACTAGCAACATGGTTAATCAATGAAGCCATGCGCTGGGAATCCAGAAGCACTGCTGGATTAGGAGGTACTACTCCAGAGGTCAGGACATCCAGAGTCTCGATTACTGGTTTAATGGCATCCCCCAAGTTAACCTGATTCACAAGCATATTGCTCAAGCCCACTTCATTGGACAAATCCCAGATCCGATGTTGAACAGGCTTATGGAGATCAGCATCGATTAGCAATACCTTACTTCCTCGCTGAGCAATCACTGCTGCTAAATTAGCAGACACCGTTGACTTACCTTCTTGAGGTAAGGAACTAGTCACAGTCACCGCCTTGAGGGCTTTATCTGAACTCAAAAACTTGAGATTTGCTTGCAGCATCCGATAGGATTCACTGATGGGAGACCGAGGCGTATTCCGAACAATAACTTGGGGGGTAAATGGATCTAAAACTTCCTGTGATGGATTTAATAATTGAGTTTTACTAAAGTGGGGAATCACACCCAGCAAGGTAAATTTAAATAATTGCTTAACGTCTTTGGCGTTGCTGAATTAAGGAATGAATTCGCGATCATCTGGTGAAAGTTAAAGCCCCCTAAATCCCCCAACTTTGCGGTGCGACCCAAGGGCGATTTACTCGCCCTAGGAGGCGCGCACCGGAAGGGACTTTGAAGGTCTTATTCCCCCCAGAATTGGGGGGTTAGGGGGGCAAAACCATACCCAGAATAAGCAACGCCACGTCTTTAATGGTTTTCAGAGATTTATCTCTTGTTTCTAAAATCTAAATAATTGCTGCGGTCGCAAACAGTCCCTGAAAGCAAGCAGCAATATAGGCTATTTTAGCAGAATAAATCGGAATCATCGGCACCTGAGCCCCTGCAATAATGCGGGCATTACCCATGTTTTGATTTTCCGCTACCTGAATTTCTCCAAGCTTATTTAGCAACAGAGAATAGGTGGATTGGGACACATCAAGTTGCCGTTCTAACTCGCGCTGCTGTTGTTCCAGTCTAGGGAGATCGTTAAGTCTTTTTCGGTAAGCGGTTTGGGCATTGACTAAGGCTTTTGTCTGATTAGCCAAACCTAAACGAGCTGCTTCTAATTCTACTAGCTCTTTAGTAAGCATTCAGCCGTCAGCCGTCAGCCGTGAGCTAAAGGCTCAAGCTGCTTGAGGTGCTTTTTGGCACAGGCTTTGGCCTTGGCCTTTTGGCCTTTTGGCCACGCTACGCGAACGGCCACGCGTGCGCGTTTGGCCACGCTGTGCGAACGACGCTGGGACTTCACTCAGCATTATTCCAATGCTTACTTGTTGTCTTGATGCAATAGCGAGTGGGGGAAACCCCCAAGACCGCGCTGCATCGCTTATTCAAAAGCTGAGAGCTGAGAGCTGAGAGCTGAGAGCTGAGAGCTGAGAGCTGAGAGCTGAGAGCTGAATACTTACGCTCTTTAGTCAGGTCTTGTTGTAACTCTCCTAGTTTAAAAAGCTGGCTAGCAGGTTTCGGCTTAGCATTAGAAACCTGTTTTACTCGCTGGTTTAGGATACCTTTTAGGCTGGCTACCTTACTTTCTAACTTAGCAATTGTGGGATGGGTGGATTGGAAACGGTTACGCTCTAGGGCCAGTTCGACTTCCACTTGGCGCAATTCTTGGAGTGCCTCCTGCACCTCAGGAGACTGTTTAAGAGCTGTAAGAGCTACAGCTTGTTTGGAGTTCATGCCCAATCGTTTTTGGAGCGATTCGTACTGGGCATTGACATCAGCCATTTTAGACTGATTTTGAGCAATTTCCTTTTGCAAATCTGTCAGGACTTCGATAGCTGAGCGAGCTTCTGCGTCTAAAGATATCACTTGATTTTCTTGTTTGAACTGACGCAAAGCTGCTTCTGTTTTACTAACAGTAGCTTCTGCTTGAGGTAACTGTTTCTCAATAAACTTCCGAGCAGCTACAGCTTCAGCCCGTTGAAAATCTAAGTGATTTTCTAAATAGATAGTCATTAGTTGATTAACAACTGCTGCTGCTTCTTTAGGGTCTTGAGATTGGTAAGACACTTCCAGAAGATCGGTTTTCCGGATATTGGTGACACTGACATTGTGCAAAAAGTCTTTAATTGCTAAAGGTTGCCCCTGATTATCTTTAAGATTTAGTGCGGTGATTGTCTTTTGAGCCAGAGGCTCAGACATCATGATGTTGGCTTCTGTATCTAGAGGATTACTTTGGTCTACCAGAGGTTGTAAAATACCGATTTCTTTACCTACCTCGGTAACTGAAGACGTGGTATTAAGCCGCTTAAATAACAGCAATCCTTGGGCTACATATACCGGCTTTTGCAATGATGCCACCAGAGACATAATCACAGAAACTGATACAAAAATACCGGAAGCTGGTAGCCAACGTCGCTTCAGGATCCACCAATATTGTTCAAACCTTGAGGATTCAGGAGATTCCATAAATAGCTCAAGAAAAAATTGTTTAAGTACCTGATGCTTATTTAGGGATATCCTAGCCCAGTCAATAGTCTCAATTGTGCCAATACGCCAATTTGAGTACTGTTTGTTGAAGGTTGGCTGGTTGAAGGTTGAATGTTGAAGGTTGAAGGTTGAATGTTGAAGGTTGAAGGTTTAATCGGGTTAATCGAGTTAAAGGTTGTTCGCGTAGCGTGGCCTTTTGGCCAAGGTTGAAGGTTGAAGGGTTAATCGGCTTGATGGTTGGCTGGTTGAAGGGTTAATCGGCTTGATGGTTGGCTGGTTGAAGGGTTAATTGGGTTGGCTGGTTGAAGGGTTAATTGGGTTGATGCTTGAATGTTGGCTGTTCGCTGTCAACTTTCAACCTACCCTACTTCGGACGCCAAAGGCAAACAACCACATAACCTACCCTACACCGAACGCCAAAGGCGAACAACTAAATAACCTTGGCCAATAGGCCATGCGATCGCGTTCAACCAGCCAACCTTGGCCAAAAGGCCACGCGATCGCGTTCAACCAGCCAACCTTGGCCAAAAGGCCACGCGATCGCGTTCAACCAGCCAACCTTGGCCAAAAGGCCACGCGATCGCGTTCAACCAGCCAACCTTCAACCAAATAACCTTCAACCTTCAACCAAATAACCTTCAACCAAATAACCTTCAACCTTCAACCAAATAACCTTCAACCTTCAACCAGCTAACCTTCAACCTTCAACCTTCAACCTTCAACCCGATTAACCCGATTAAACCTTCAACAAACTGTAATAGTATTTCCAATAGGCTGAAAAATTGCCGGATTTGACGAGATTCTTACCATAGCACCTGTTTGTATGTCCCAGCACTATTACATTTCTCCCCGGTTTATCGATAAACTGGCAGTTCACATCACTAAAAACTTCCTTGACATACCCCATGTCCGTGTGCCTCTAATTTTGGGAATTCATGGACGGAAGGGGGAGGGTAAGTCCTTTCAGTGTGAGCTTGTGTTCGAGCGCATGGGAATTGAAGCGGTTCATATGTCTTCTGGTGAGCTAGAAAGCCCAGATGCTGGGGATCCAGCCCGTCTGATCCGCTTGCGCTACCGAGAAACGGCTGAAATGATCCGAGTCAAGGGTAAGATGTGTGTGCTGATGATTAATGACTTGGATGCTGGGGCGGGACGGTTCGATGAACGAACCCAATATACGGTAAATACCCAGCTGGTGCATGGGACTTTGATGAACATTGCTGATAATCCTACCAATGTCCAACTTCCAGGGAGTTATGACTCACAACCGATCCACCGAGTACCGATTATTGTCACTGGTAATGATTTTTCTACTCTGTATGCGCCCTTGACTCGGGATGGTCGGATGAGCAAATTCTACTGGGAGCCCAACCGAGAAGACCGGATTGGTATTGTTAGTGGTATCTTTCACGGAGATGGACTCTCTAGCGGGGAGATTGAACAACTGATTGATACCTTCGACAATCAAGCGATTGATTTCTTCAGTGCTTTGCGATCGCGTATTTACGATGAACAAATCCGTAAGTTTATTTATGATATTGGTATAGACCGAGTTTCTTCTCGTGTAGTCAACAGTAAGCAAGGACCGCCCAAATTTGAAACACCAAACTTTAGCATCTCCCGCTTAATTGAGTTTGGAGAACTGATTAAAGCTGAGCAGCAACGGTTGGAGCTCAGCGGACTAGCTAGGGAGTACAATCAAGTCCCCTCCCTGACGAGCCCAGCAAGTAATACAAATACTAATACAAATAGTAATTCTCATATCCCAACCCCTGACCAACCTCAAGCAAACCACAAGGCACCTCTATCCAATCCAGTCATCAGTGAGTCAACTAGCCCTAAGGTCGCCAACGGGTTAAATCAATGTCAGATAGGACAGCACAACGGTAGCAAAAAGCCCTTAGATCTAGGATTAGATCTAGAAACCCAAGAGCAGATTGGAGAGCTTTTGGCTCAAGGTTACCGCCTGACCCTAGAATACGGCAATGAGCGTCGCGTTAAGAATAATGCTTGGAAAAGTGGGAATCCATTACCAGAAAACAATGTATCGGAAGCGATCGCAGCTTTGACAGAACGCTTAGGGGAGCATAAGGGTGAGTATGTGCGCCTAATTGGTATCGACACCAAAGCCAAGCGGCGGGTTATCGAAAAGATTATCCAACGTCCTTGATATCTTTACGTAAGCATTCAGCTATCAGCTATCAGCTATCAGCTGATGGGTAAATCCCTAGACTTTCAATTCTCATTAATCTGGAACTATAGCAATTCTATATCCCATAAGGTACAAATTGATCCCCCTAAATCCCCCTTAATAAGGGCGACTTTGAGGTTGATAATTCTACCTCATAACTGCGATAAACGCTATATTAAATTCTCCCTTTTGAAGTTTATTTTCAGCTGACGGCTGACAGCTGACGGCTGACAGCTGACGGCTGACAGCTGACGGCTGACAGCTGACATCTTTACAATTAACCAATCCACAATTTTAACATGACTAATGACAATAACTTGATTTACTCCTACCCACCCCTAAAAGCTGGAACTTTACTCAAACGCTACAAACGCTTTCTTGCGGATATTGAACTGCCATCAGGGGAAATTATTACTGCTCACTGCGCCAACACTGGCCCAATGATCGGAGTATCAACCATTGGCTCTGCTGTACAAGTGTCCCATAGTGATAACCCAAAGCGGAAGTTACCATACACTTGGGAAATGATTCAGGTCAAGGACAATGAACCAACTTGGGTAGGGGTTAATACGGCTTTACCTAATCGAGTGATTAAGTTAGCGTTGGAACAAAAAGTGATTCCCGAATTAGCCGACAGCTACAGCGAAATCCGCCCTGAGGTGCGTTACGGAAAAGAAAGGAAAAGCCGCGTAGATTTTTTACTGACTGGCTCAGATCGTCCGATTTATTTAGAAGTTAAAAGTGCTACCTTAGCTGAAGAGAATCGTGCTTTATTTCCTGATACAGTTACTACTCGTGGACAAAAACATTTGCAAGAACTGATGGCAGTACTTCCCGAAGCACGAGCGGTGATGCTTTATTTTATTAATCGTGCTGATTGTTTGCACTTTTATCCTGGTGATAACTATGACCCAGACTATGGGAAACTCTTAAGGGAAGCAGTTAGCAAGGGTTTGGAAGTGTTGCCTTGTCGCTTTGAAATTACCCCGTCAGGAGTTCGCTATTTGGGGTTAGCAACCTTTGAGTGTTGAGGGTATTAGTAGGTTATATATAATTTGGAGTTGTTAATAAAATCCCTTAGGTAAAGGCAATAGGCAATAGGCAATAGGCAATAGGCAATAGTGAAAAAATCTTGTGTACCTCATAGCTATTAGAAACGCTATAGAGGTGCGCTTGACCTTGGCGAATTAAATTCGCCAAGGTCAAGCGCACCTGTTGCTTTTTGGGCGAGTTGTCGCCCCCCCAGACTTGATCTAATTTAATTCTTGGGGTCTCGATTTTGGCTTGTTGTGAGTTGTGGGATTCCATGAAATCACATTATCTCTGCTTTTCTGTCTTTCCCCCTCTCCCAGTCTCCCATGCCACAATCGCCTCAGTTAAACCTTCTAAAGTATATTCAACTGCTTCTACATCTACCCTGCCTAGCAACTGGCGACAGCTTTCGGATGTTTGGGGACCAATCGAAGCGATACAGACATTGTCTAAAAGGGAATGGAGAGTTTTTAAGGGTGGAGATTGTTCGCCGTCGGCACTAGAGTAGGCTTGGTTAGTTTCCGTGGAAGAGTTAAAAGCTTGTTTGAGAAGTTTGTAAAAATTCTTGACGGTTTTAGAACTAGCAAAGGTAACAATATCTATTGCTCTCTGTTGCCAAGCATCTAAAATAGCAGGAGCCATGTAATCTGGACAACCAGACTCATAGGCAGCAACTTCTACTACTTGAGCACCTTTTTCCGTTAGTTCTTTTACTAATACTTCTCGCCCACCGGTTTCCACTCGGGGGAAAAGCACTTGTTTGTTAGTTAAAGACTCTGGAAAATGTTCCACCAAAGAATCAGCCACAAAGTTTGGTGGGATAAAGTCCGGTTGTAAATTGTGTTGTTTCAGACTCGCGGCAGTTTTCTTACCCACCACAGCAATCTTAATCCCGACTAAGGCACGGGCATCTTTGCCATTATCCAGTAATCGTTTAAAAAAGTAATCGACCCCATTGCTAGAGGTGAGAATCAACCAATCGAAGTTAGCGAGATTAGCGATCGCATAATCTAATCCAGCCCAACTGGAAGGAGGCGTAATCACCAAGGTGGGCATTTCGATAATAGTCGCTCCTTGTTGTGCCAGGAGCTGGTTAAATTTTTGGGATTGACTAGCGGAACGGGTAACTAAGACAGTTTTTCCAGTAAGCGCCTTAGTAGTTGCCGTTGCCCCTTGAACCTTGTCTTGATAACCTTCACTCTGCGACTGGTCTTGATCAGCTAATCCCATAGATGCCCTTAACCCCACTACTTCACCAACTACAATTACCACAGGAGAGAGGGAGATACCAAGGGTTTGGTTTACAATAGTGCTTAAAGTACCCAGCCAAACCTGTTGCTGGGGGCGTCCACCATTCCGAATCAGAGCAATGGGAGTCTGATGCGATCGCCCATAGCGTTGCAGCTGTTGGACAATTTCTGCTAGATGACGCCCTCCCATTAAAATCGCCAAGGTGTCAATTCTTGCTAGTGCTTCCCAATCTAGTTGCTCTGGCTGATGAGCAGTGACAACGGCAAAGCATTTGCTCAAAACTGAATCTGTTAAAGGAATTCCGGCTAGTAAGGGAGCGGCTAGGGCTGAGGAAATGCCTGGTATCACTTCAAACTGACACTCAGCAGCAATCAATGCCTGAATTTCTGAGCTAGAGCGCCCGAAAATAAACGGGTCACCACTTTTTAGCCTTACGACTTGCTTGCCTTGTCGGCATTGGTCTACTAGTAGTTGGTTAATCCTAGCTTGGGGTGTAGAAGGGCGTCCACCCCGTTTCCCTACATGGAACAGTTGACAATCACAGGGCACCAGTTGCAATAAAAGGGAATCTACGAGAGCATCATAGACCAACACTTGAGCTTGAGTCAGCAGTTGTTGCCCCCTTACGGTTAAGTAGTTAACATCTCCTGGACCAGCACCTACGATGTAAATTTTTCCCTTTTTGTGATTAGTCATTCCTCTTGCTCAATCGGCACACTTATATCGAAAACTATTAGAAACTTAGCATCAGGCACCAGCTGTTTCAGGGTCTGCAAATAACCTTTGGCATCATAACAGTTGGGGAACCGAGCGAAAACGACTGGTGGCATCGGTGGTAATAGCCTAATCATGACCCATGGGTATAGGCT
>NZ_JAAHHE010000208.1:8909-11266 GCF_010692525.1 Moorena sp. SIO3B2 | reverse complement strand
TTCAGTTTCTAATAAACGAGCGCCAAATTGTATAATAGGTATTTCCTGATCATTGTAGTATTGAGGTATTTTATCTAAACTCTCTAGAATTTCCTCTAAACTTTCAGGGATTTCCTCTGCCGAATCATCTAATAAGTTATCAGCACAACAACCTCTATAAGCCTGTTGCATTTGCTTCATCAAGTTGTTTTCTAAAGGAAGCAAGATATTGACTAAACTAGTCGTAACTTTAAATTTTTCCTTGATTGCCTTTAAGTCAGGATTATATGGATTTTCTTGAAGAGCTTTATTAATTAATTTTGCTAAACTCTTATTGCTACTCTTAAAATCTTGTACTACTTTGTAAACAATTTCCTTCAAATTGCCACCACTAGCAACCTCTTCCAGATTTGTATTTAATTGATGTCCTAGCATCATTTCTAATTTAGTTTTACTAGGGAAAGCACTACACAGTGCTGACTCTATTTGCGCGAGTAGATAACCAGGGGTATGTCCAGCATTCATTGATGGTTACTTCAATACCTGTGAAAAATAGAACTTGATATTCTGACTCTAATTAAGTATCTATACTATGATTAGACCGAGTTCCGTAAATTTTCCTTGATTTCCTGGCATTTGGCAACCTGGTGGTGGTTTACAGGTTCAGACAACCGTAAGCATATGCGCTACGCGCACGCTACTTGAGGTGCGGTCAGGGGTCAGCGGTCAGCCGTGGCACAGGCTTCGACCCTGGGAGTTAACTCAGATTAAACAAATGCTTACCTGTTGTATTCAAAAGCACCTCAAGTAGCGATGCAGCGCGTAGCGCATCAGCTGAATGCTGATAGCTGAATGCTGATAGCTGAATGCTGATAGCTTACAGACAACCATTCACCACATTGCTTCACCTTTAAGTAAATCTGTCAATAACCCTTGCTTCTCTAACCGCTCACAAATAGCACTGAAAGGACTGCCAGCGTTATAACTAGGATTCCAGCTTGGGTCACCACTATGATGCAGGGCTACTAAATTCCAGTTAATATCAAAACATGGAGAACCAGAGGAACCGGGTTCGGTATTGGTTTTATACTTAACCGTTGTACCATTCTCGTTAATAGTAATAATAGCCTCGGTGTCAAAGGCCAATTTTAAGGGTTCGGCCTGGGGATGCTGCACAATAAACAGTGGAGTATTGGGCACAAACTGATAATATGGCTGTTGGGGTAACTCAATCCACTGGCGCTTTGGAGAATTGGGATCGGGATTTTTCCCAATCGGTTCTTCCCCAGGAACTCCATCTACTCTCAGCAAGGCATAATCCAATTGCTCAGGGGTTGGTAATGGATTGTTGGTATAAGGACTTTGATCAATTAGCCAGTCATCCTCTACTAAGCGATACTCCTTACCAGGATTGATAACTTTACCATCCCCTAACTGCTTGTAGTCAAAACGCAGGATAACATTACTAGACGTTGCTTGTTTTAAAATTACCGATTCCACCACATGGTAATTAGTAATAACCACATTGGGAGCAATCAGAAAACCTGTCCCAAATTCCAGACTATTATCCTTATTCGTAACTTCTACACGACAGACTTGCCCTTCAATTTGACCTAACTTTTCCCGCCACTGATTTACATCTAAAAAAGAATTAGTTTTCTTAATCAGTCTTTCTAATCGACCTTTTGCTAATAGCGGTTGCGGCATAGCAATCGCAATATTAAACTCCTGGGCAAAGGCGAATAACGCTGGGTTACCTGGATTCGATTCACGGGCACCTGCAATTAATTTATCAACCCATCCTTCTGCTTGAGCAGCTTTAATTAACTTAAATACAATTTCTTTTAAGTCATCTCCCATCGCAATAGAATCTAGATTTTTGCTGAATTTATATTCAACTAATTCAGCAAGTCTTATTTTTAATGGGAAAGCATCAAGTAAAGCATTCGTTAATTGTTGATATTGCTGTCCAGTTAGTTTCATTTAGAATTTCCATTTGAGTTGTGAACAGAATCCCTTAGGAAAAGGCAAAAGGCAAAAGGCAAAAGGCAAAAGGCAAGAGGCAAAAGGCAAAAGGCAAGAGTTAATCAAGCTCCCCACCCTCCCCACACTTCCCACCCTCCCGACTCCCTGCTCCCGACTCCCGACTCCCGACTCCCTACTCCCTATAGTCTATTCAAAAAATAACTTTCAGGAAAATATTCACTAATCATCATCACCGATTGGCGATTAGAAAAGACGCAATAGGTACGAAACAGTAAATTTGCTTCCGGTTCAATCTGGAAATAATCAGCTAATTCGTTAGCTGGCTTTTTGCCAGTATCCACAATTTCTTTAAAGGTCTCGAATCTCTGCTCTCGCCAGATTTTGCCAATGGG
>NZ_JAAHHE010000208.1:0-8487 GCF_010692525.1 Moorena sp. SIO3B2 | reverse complement strand
GGGAATCGGGAATCGGGAATCGGGAATCGGGAATCGGGAATCGGGAGTCGGGAGCGGTGCGACCCGTGGCGAATTTAATTCTTAATGCGGAAAGCGCACCGAGGGAGTGGGAAAAAATTATCCAAGCTCTTTCCTACTTTTCCCTGTTCCCTTCGCGTAGCGTGGCCCACGGCCTCAGTCCCTGCTTCCTTGATAGAAACGCTATATATAGCGTTTATTGCCTGTATCAGGTACACTTATCAACCTCAAAGTCCCCCTTTTTAAGGGGGATTTAGGGGGATCCCTTTGTACCTCATGGGAAAGAGAATTGCTATATATATCCAGCGCCACCTTTAGCTCTTGGCGATTTTACAAATACTTCCGCAATATCAACTCCAACTTCTCCTTAGTTGCTTCTGGAGCCTGATCCAAGGGAGTAAAAATAGCATACTTCAAGGCAGAATGAGCTTTAGAAACAGGTGGATTATCAACTAACCGGCGCACTGTTTCTTGAATCACCTTCTGAGCATTAATCGCATTGCGCTGTAGATTATCAAGTATCATATTCACGGTGACATGGTCATGATCCTCATGCCAGCAATCATAATCGGTGACGAGGGCTAGGGTAGCATAGGCAATTTCGGCTTCCCGTGCTAACTTGGCCTCTGGCAAGTTGGTCATGCCAATTACTTTTGCGCCCCAACTGCGGTAGAGATTAGATTCGGCCATGGTGGAAAATGCTGGCCCTTCCATGCACAGATAAGTGCCACCGTTATGTACGGTAACCTCTGGTAACTCCAAACTTGCGATCGCATCCACTAAAATTCCCGCCAGTTGGTTGCACACCGGGTGTCCAAACCCAATATGAGCCACAATCCCGTCCCCGAAAAAGGTGGAAACCCGATTCTTCGTCCGGTCAATAAACTGATCCGGTACCAGCATATCCAAGGGTTTGACCTCTTCCTGGAGAGAACCCACTGCTGAGGCAGAGATGATATACTCTACGCCTAACTGCTTCATGGCATAGATATTGGCTCGGAAGGGTAACTCCGAAGGCATCAAATGATGATTGCGACCATGACGAGCTAGGAAAGCTACAGTAGTTCCTTCTAAGGTTCCCACCATCATCGCATCGGACGGAGGACCAAAGGGGGTGTCAATGGGTACCTCCTGCACATCTTTGAGAGCAGCCATTTTGTAAAGTCCGCTACCGCCAATAATCCCAATTTGTGCTTTCACCATGGTGTTTGTTCTTACTCTGCCTCAGTCCAACGTTTAGTCATTCTACCTTAAATTGTATTAATTTTTGTTAAGGGGTAAGCATTCAGCCGTCAGCCGTCAGCCGTCAGCCACAAGCCTTGGCCATTCGCGTAGCGTGGCCAAAGGCCAAGGCCACGCTACGCGAATGGCTGATAGCACCATCTGTAGTGCACCATCTGTAGTGCATTAGCTGATAGCTGATAGCTGTTCGCGTAGCGTGCGCGTAGCGCTAATCGCTGTTCGCTAATAGCTGATAGCTGATAGCTGTTCGCGTAGCGTGCGCGTAGCGCTTAGGCTGATAGCTGATAGCTGTTCGCGTAGCGTGCGCGTAGCGCTTAGGCTGATAGCTGAATGCTTACGTTAAGGGATTTTAAAATACAGAGTGATGTTCCGATCCAATAGTTTTGCCTTATGTCTGACCAACCTCTTGGGAAACCCCGTCCTCTGGTAAAAGTGATGCTGCTATCCGTAGCCACATTAACGCTGTATTACGGTTGGTACAAGTGGATCATTCAGGAAGAGTTGCGAGACTATAACAATTCTGGTTGGTCCGGTAACCTGTGTTTACTACCGTTCCTTTTAGGTGTCGCCGTTCCACAAGCCTTATGGATATTAGATCCCGATGTGCCTGGGTGGTTTGGTTGGTTTTCCCTGGTCGGTATCGTTTGGATTTACATTGTGCAGTTCAGGCTTTACCGCACAGTTAACCAACTGTATCGACAAGAAGGACTCACAGAACCTCTGGTAGTGTGGTGGATTTTCATACCTGGTTTGAATTTAATTGTGGGATTAAAGCAAATTCATGTACTGAGCCAATTTTGGACAATGAAACAAGAAACTATACCGGACGGGGCTATTTTGAATTGAAGTAAAAAGCAGACTTGTTGAACTTTGGAATAGGGAATAGGGAACAGCGGATCTGGGAACAGGGGGAAGAATGTCTGTGTTGACAACAACGATAGACAGACATCAGCCATGTTGGTAATCGTTTACTACTCGATTCAACATTTCTGAGCAAATATTCCCGACTCCCGACTCCCGACTCCCGACTCCCGACTCCCGACTCCCGACTCCCGACGATTCAAACTAAAATCTTAAACCAAATCCACCTTGAACAGAGGCAGCCACGCCGCCACCCTCCCGATAGGCATCAAAAGCAATAATCGCATTACCAAACAAAACCGTTTGGCTATTAGGAATCATAAAATCAATACCAGGTTGTATAGCAAAACTTGTCTTATCTCCTACTGGTGAGGGAGAGTGACCGCTAGCAAATACAGCCCCTGCTCCCACGTAAGCATCGGTTTGCCAGTTAAGGGGGAAATCGTAGGAAATTGTTGGCACAATAGCAGTGCCAGCACCAATCAGGGCTTGTGTCCGGAAGGAAATGGGGATTTCTAGGAATTTGTAGCGAAACGCAATTAATCCACCAATTTGCTGACCTTCTCCATCATCATCCTTTGTAATACCAAACGTAGGACCGATTCCCACATAACTTCCGTAGGCAGCTTGAGCAAATGCTGGTTGCGACTTAATCATTAAACTAGCCAGACTCACCAGCACTAGCGTTCCTAGTGTGGACAATAAACCAATAGCATTACCCATTTCCTCAACTCCTCAATACCTAATTCTAATGATGGCTGCTTTCTCGCTTATCTTAGCTTAATTGCTGCGGTGAAACTAATATAGCAAAGGCAACAGGGAATAGGGAACAGGGAACAGAGGTAATAAAATTGAATATACCTCATAGCTATGAAAAACGCTATACAAACCTAATATACAGGTTGATGTTTGTTTTTTTTACTGTTGATAGTTAACTTGACATCAAACGCAATCAATTAAGCAATAACTATGGTGGTTAAGCGGGTTTTAAACTGAAGTCAACTCGAAGATAGTGAATCGACTCAGTAACTTTTGAATTTATGCGATCGCGTAGCGGAGCTTACCGAGCATCGCGTAGCGGATCTTACCGAGCATCGCTAATTTTTTCTCTTGTTAAAAACTTTAGCCTACTTGATTTTTTCCCACTTGTTTATTACCACTTGTTTCTTCCTTGTTGGGTGCATCTCCTAAAAGCTTTTTGACCCGGTGGGTGGAACGGGCATCTTGCCCGTTACTGATAGCTGATAGCTGATAGCTTACCCCGACTCCCGATTCCCTACTCCCGATTCCCTACTCCCTACTCCCTACTCCCTACTCCCTACTCCCTACTCCCGATTCCCGATTCCCGACTCCCGATTCCCGATTCCCGATTCCCTGTTCCCTGTTCCCTACTCTAAAAGAGTGTCACAAACATCGAGGATGAAGTCCACCATAGGTACAAATATATCGAAGTTGCTGCTCATCTAAATTTTTAACATTAGCAAAATCAACCCCCTTGATCCGGGCTAAATTCGATTTAGGTGGAGGCAAAGTAATAAATTGATTAGCCTTAGTCTGTTTAGCCATAGCAAAGGTAACTCCCTTAAAATCTGCTCCAGCTAAATTAGCCCCTCGCAAATCCGCAGCACTTAGATTAGCGTAACGTAGCTTAGCATTGTACAGCTTAGCATTGCGTAAATTAGCCCCTACCAATTGGGTTGAATTGAAATCAACATTTTTGAGATTAGCATTACTCAAATTTGCCCTAGAAAGATTCGCTCCTTGCCAGCTTGATTGACTTAAATCAGCAGAAGAGAAATCACTCCTCACAGCACTAACTTTGCCCAAACGAGCACCATGGAGACTAGAGAGACTGAATTTTGCTTCCCCCAAATTGGCTCCTGTCAGGCTAGCATTTTCTAAGATAGCTCTACGGAAATCAGCATTAATCAACTGGGCACTGCTGAGATTGGCACCGATCAGGCTGCTGTTATAAAATCTAGCTCGGTTCAGGGTTGCCCCGATTAAATTGGTGCGATTCATCAAGACATTATCGAGAATAGCACCAGTGAGGTTAACTGCCCTCAGATCAGCTCCGCTGAAGTCGCTGACCCAATCATCAAAAGTGCCAAAATGTTGATCCTCACCAGGGCCATAGAAGCGACTACCCTGCAAATTAGCACCGGACAAATTAGCGTAGCGGAAATTAATGCCCGACAAATTCAGGTTGTCCAGAATTGGATTAAAATAGCCATAACCCTGATTAACCTTACTGAGGTTAATATAGCTCAGGTTAGCATTATGCACTTGACCGTCGTAGATAGTCAGAATTTTCGAGATAGCTTGCTTAGTTGCTCGGTGCCGCACCGCTAGCACTCCCCCAACCCCTGGTTTACCTTCCCTGGTTAGGGTTTTCTGGTCGTTTGCCAAAGATTGATTCAATATTCGTAGATGGGGAAGGGGTTGAACACCTTTACTGACCAAAGTTTGTTGGAGGGTATCAATCAAGCTAGGGGTATTTTCCTGACCCAGCAAATCCACCAGAAACGGTACAGCACGATGGTCGTCTATCCTACCTAGAGCCAGAATTGATCCCAAACGTTTTTCTTGAGCAGTGCTATCAGTAGAGCTTAATTGTTTCACTAAGGTCAGAAAGACCTCATTTTTCTGCTGATTGAACGCTCGCCAATTGGCCTGACTTTGAATATAGATTTGGGTTCCCACAAACGTGCCCAGTACAGAACCCATCCCGCCAAAGGTAACAATTAGCAGAGTAAGACCGGGATGTCGGCGCATCCACAACCAAAGATTGGGGGAGTGCTGTTGCGATAATGAGATCAGGGTAATGGGATTAACTGTTGCGCTACGGTAACCCGAGGTAGCTTCCTGGTGATTAGACCATTGCCCATCAGTTTCCTCCTCTAGCTCAACCTCTTCATACTCGGGTGTTGGGGAGGATTCAAAACTTGACCAGTACGGTAAGAGCAACCGAGAGGAATCCGAGACATAAGTTCCGGCTATGTAGTCGTGGAGGCTGCGATGTTGAGGATTTAATACAGAACAAAAACTCTCTGCCAATAGCATCAATCCTGCCAATCCCAACAAAATCACCAAGTCAGGAAACGCTCCAGTGTAGCGCCAGAGTAAATAAGCACTTCCCAGTGGTAATCCCCAGCGTCCCACTGCCTCACGCCACACCGCACCGATCAAACCAGGGGGTTTTCCCGAAGCGGTAACCACTCGCACTCCAAACCAACCTTTGGGAGTAGTTTGACCAGTTTTTCCCAGCAGATAAAGTTGCCATAGGGTTACTCCTACTGGCATCACTAACGAAGCACACCAAAAAAAATTGGTCAGGGGAGTGACTCGCTTGGTTAGTTGTAGGCGGGGGTAAGCTAGAGTTTTTGCGATCGCATTCTGGGTTGCCCCCAAAACTGGGTTAAGGGGAACCGGTTCTGCCTTCGAGTATTTTTCTGCATACAAACCAATCCCGTAAGGGAGCAATGCACTAGTAGTTACCAGCGATACTTCCAAAAGCGCTGCCACGCAACGCCTAGTCACCAGTGGCAGAACCAAGTTCAGTCGCAGCGGAAAATACCAGCTACCTTCTCGGTTGTGACCTGTTTTTAGAGTGGGGCTAGCCATATTTAATGCTCAGGCTGCGATTTGTTGGTTTTTAATGATTTTAAAGACTGATTTCAAGGATCAGTAAGCAAATTCCCCGAGATTATAGCAGATTTTAGTTGATACCGTTTTTTGGGGCAAACACCTGATGACTATATATATAACTATGTCTAGACTTAACCGGTTGAATACCAGCAATAGCACTGAACTGCTATGAAATCAGCCTCATTATTATATAGCAGTTTTCAATTGGGTGAGGTACCCCGCCCTTGGGGTTAATGGGACTAGAGTAAGCATATGCGCTACGCGCAAGCTACTTGAGGTGCCGTCAGCCGTCAGCCGTCAGCCGTCAGCCTTTGACTGATAACTGATAGCTGATAGCTGATAACTGATAGCTGATAGCTGATAGCTGATAGCTGATAACTGATAGCTGATAGCTGATAGCTGATAGCTGATAGCTGATAGCTGATAGCTGATAGCTGACCCGAAACAAATTCTTGCTCGAGATAGTCAAGTAATCTAGGACAAGTGTATTAGTAATAGATCACAAGACTTTAGGGGATGACAATGACTAAACTATTCCCACAGTGGATGATTGTTCCGATCACCATAGCTGTAAGCTTAAGTAGCGCTGGTGTCGCCAACGCCGAAACCATCAACCTTGAGCCTGGATTCCAGCCTGATCCCATCGTAGTGACTGGAAACTCTGGAGGCTCAAACAAGAGTCAATGCGGTATGATTAGTACCCAGCCCAATCATGTCATTAATTTGAACCAAGATTTTACCTACTTGCGCTTCAACCTAGAAAGCCAAGGCCAGCCCACTCTATTAATTCAGGAGCCAAATGGTACCTCATGTACACAGGCCGATAATTTATCTGGGGGGAATATTGTTAAAATCGGGTATTGGGAGCAAGGCAGCTACTCATTCTACGTCGGCGATCGCAATGGTGAACAGCATCCTTACACCTTATCGATCACTAAAACTCCCTAATACCAGGGTGCAGAACTCAAAGTTCAACACTCAATAATTATTGTAGGCAAGCCTTTTGGGTGCAAGCCTTTTCCCTGACAACTGCAGCGAAGTCTATGGGTGATTAGCGATTACTCTAATCTTCAATCTGCTGAACCGATATCTCAACCGCTTCCACATCAATCGTACCTGGAGCTGCTAAGCGGTTAAAATGTCCGTGTTCTATCTTCAAAACTTCCCCGCAACTGGGGCACTGACACTGGGTATTGTTAAACCCAGTAAACTCATAGGCACAGACTGGACATTTATCTTCCACTAGATTACGTCTGAGCCACCAGCGAACTCCAAACCAGGCAATCACTGGTGAGATGATTAAAAAAGCAATTAAAATCAAAAAACCATTGACTACCCATCCCAAGCCAACTGTGCCTAGCAAGAAACAAGTTAAGAAGAACGCTAGCCAACAGCCCATACCTGACAGGTTGAACTGAAACTGTCTCGGGGTATTTTGATTCACTGTTTTCTTTTAACAATAACAAATATGATCGGGTAGTTATATCCTAGTTCAGATTCGTCTTAACTTGAATAGAAATTACCCCTCGCTGCTTATGCTCCGCAAGGGGCGACTCAATTTTTACGCAGTATCGAGTAACTCTTTTAACTGCTTTGTCAGAGCCTCTTTACTAAATAACCCTAGGGATTGTTCTCGTAACCACTGACCATCACAGCGCTGATCCTCTCCCTTGAGAATTTCAATACAAGCCGCAGCCACTGCATCGGGGTCTCGATAGGGAACTTGCCAACCAAGCTGACCATCTTGCAAAGGATCAGCAGAACCATCAGAATCCCCAGAAAGGACAGGTTTACCACAAGCCATGGCCTCTAGGTATACAATCCCAAAGCCTTCTTGGGAGGGCATGACGTAGGCATCAGCCACTCGGTAATGTTCCACTAATTCTGGTGTAGGGACAAAACCAGCAAAGACCACCCGATCCCCAACACCCAAATCTTTGGCTAGCTGCGCCAGTCTCGGTTGATCATCACCACGACCAATAACTAGATATTTAACCTCTGGAAAGATTTTAGCGATCGCAGGAAGTGCTTGAATGGTAACATCAACTCCTTTATAAATATCCCCAGACCACAGACGAGCGACAGTCATCAACACCTTAGCACCAGTCAGACCATACTTTTCGATTAAGGCTGGTGATTTCAGACCAGGAGTAAACCTATTGCCATCAACAGCACAAGGCAACATCTTTACCTTTTCAGGATTTAGGTTATTGGCAGCACAAGCGCGATCGCGACTGTAACGACTGATTGTCCAAATTGCTGCTGCCCGCTCTAGGGCGTTACGTTCTTTCAGGGGTAAAGGTTTCCAAACCTCTTTGCCATAGGTCAAAACTGTATAGGGAATCCCTAGACTATTACACAACAGCTGAGTCAGGGGAGCGAGTTTGATATGACCGCAGAAAACGTGTTTGGGACGTTTTTGCCATAAATAAAAACCTAGCGCTATTGTTAAGCGAACACGCCCTAGCACAGGAGGCTTGGTTTTCAGATAATGAAATCTGAGTGGGTAGACATCAAAGGGATTGTCACAACCTAGACCATCCCGCAGCAAAAATACTTCAGCGCTAGAACTGGTAACAGTCTTAGCAGCAACAGACAAATATGCCTCGAAAATATCTTTGACGTAGGATTGGATGCCCCCTTCACACTCAAAAATCTCTAGGAAAATGAATACGTAGTTAGATGCTGTTTTCTGTGTGCCGCTCAAATTCGTTAGTT
>NZ_JAAHHE010000207.1:0-11297 GCF_010692525.1 Moorena sp. SIO3B2 | reverse complement strand
GGAACATGAATGGGGCGCAACTTTGGAGTCTGATGGGGATGTAGCAGCGATGGTAGATAGGCGTTGGGCTGAATATGGGTTAGGGGATTTAGATCTGAAGGATGTTGATCCCAATTTGTTTGGGTATAATATTTGATTTATACATCAGCTGTCAGCGGTCAGTGGTCAGTGGTCAGCGGTCAGTGGTCAGCGGTCAGTGGTCAACTTCAAACCAAATGCCAAATTTAGTCGAGTCAAGTAGATTACTAGAAAGCGATTGGCCGTAGGCCACGCTACGCGATCGCATAAATCCCCTTAGAGGTTTTATATAGCACTATGCATTAAGGTGTTTGACATTTATAAAAGCAGCACAAGCTATTATAGTCAGCTATTGCCTATTGTTAGCATGCCTATTGCCTTGCGCGTAGCGCTATACCAACTCATCCCCTGCTATCGGTTCTGTATCTGGCACTGATGCTAATATTGCATCAAAAGCGATGCAGCGCGGTCTTGGGGGTTTCCCCCATGAGCGACTGCATCAAGACACGCTTGTAATCTGCTTTTTCAGCATAACTCTGCATTAGTTGTACAACTTTATGAGCTTCAATTTTTTCGGTAACAGCACTCAGTAACCACTGCTCGATAGAAACTTGATTTTCTTGAGCAAGACGTTGAATTTCTTTCAACAACGTCTCAGGTAATTGTAAAGGATAATAACTCATTCTATAACTTGCTCCTGTAAATTGAGAGAGTGAACCAACTCTCCTGTTCTAATAACTTAAATGCCGAAAGATTAGGCAGCTGGCAAAAAATATGGTGTTGGTGATTTTGAGTCTGATTTCGCCCCCCTAGCCCCCCAATTTTGGGGGGAATAAAACTCTTAAAGTCCCCCAATGTTGGGGGATTTCGCCCCCCTAGCCCCCCAATTTTGGGGGGAATAAAACTCTTAAAGTCCCCCAATGTTGTATGATTTCGCCCCCCTAGCCCCCCAATTTTGGGGGGAACAAAACTCTTAAAGTCCCCCAATGTTGTATGATTTCGCCCCCCTAGCCCCCCAATTTTGGGGGGAATAAAACTCTTAAAGTCCCCCAATGTTGGGGGATTTAGGGGGCTTGCTCAAAACCAGATGATCCCGCATTAATACTTCAATTCAGCAACGCCAAAAATCTTGTAAATTATAGCGATTCTCATAGTAATTAGATACACACAATATTTTTACCGACTCCCTACTCCCTACTCCCTATTCCCGATTCCCCTAAAGCGCCTCCCCAATCAAGGTAAATGCCGCCCAATCCTTCGGATTACCTGACTTCGGTATCATAGTCAACATGGCTTGGCGCAACGCTTGAGCTTTATCCCCTGTGCTCTTAAGATTCCGATAAAACTCCGTCATCAATTCTGTGGTTTTATCATCAGGAATTGACCACAAGGAAACTATCACACTGGGAACACCCGCTCGAACTAAGGAACGAGATAAACCAATAACCCCCTCACTACTGATGTGACCAACTCCGGTCTCGCAGGCACTGACTACTACTAGTTCTGCACTGAGTTCCATAGTAAAGATTTCTTCAGCAGTTAGTAGTCCGTCCTCTCCTACAGAAGGAGCCAAGGCGATCGCACTCCCAATACCTTTAATACGAGTGGGATCAAATAACCCGTGGGTAGCCAAATGAATATACCTGGCCCTGGGCATCTGGCGTTTAACTTTGGTTTCGGTAGCTTTTTTTCCCAATAGGGGTTGAGCCTTTAACTGGGAGGCAATATTTTTAGCTTCCTCTTCTGCATGGGGAAGAGGAGATAATTCTAGTACCTTGGGCATGGTAGGATTACCAACTACCAGGGCAGTTTGGGATGATTTAGGAAGGTTTTGCCGTTTCTGATGGGTTAAGCCCAAGACTTCGATGGAGGGAGCAGTGAGGATGGTGTGTTTCTCAATTAAGTACTTTCCCTCCTGGTCTTGCAGGGCTGGGAAAGGAACAGAAAACAGTTCTCTGTGAGGGATAAAGACTACACGAGCCTTCTCATCCTTGGGCAGTAAGTCTGCAATTGGCTCAATCAACAGTTGATGAAGCTGTTGTAAGCGGGGTTTCTCAATATTAGGGGAATCGACAATCCTGACAACATCAGTAATTGGGCGCTCGATTGTTACCCCTTCTTCCCACCCTGGTAACTTGAGTTGTAAAGTACCTTGTTGACCATTAACTTCAACTACTTGCCACGGTTCCTCGAACTGGTCATCCTTGAGTTTGACCCAATCACCCTGGGACGGTTGTCGGGAAGAGTGACTACTGCGACATTGACCATGGTCTGCAAGGCAATCATATCCGTTTTTAAGTAGCTGCTGGAGAGAGGTATCTGGAGGTAGTTTAACCAAGCGCCATTCAATTTTGCCCGTAGGCTGGATCACCCAAATAGAGATTCCTCCATCGAAAATAATCGAGTATTCCACGAGTGTGGCCTTCTGCTGCTGGGCAACCTGTTTGATTTTCTTCAGGTTAGGGTAATTTAGTGGAGTATCTAGTTCTGGGGATAACCCCTTTGCCAGTAATTCCGCCAAAGCACGAGCACGCCCCCTTTCCGCAACTTCTAATGCAGCATCGGTTTTATTTCGAGCAATTAGAACTTGCTGCAAAGCGAGATAGGTATTAGATTGCTGCTCGGATAGAGTAATTTTATGGTTATCTGGCAAGCCTGGTCGTAGAGATTCCCTAACCTCCATTGCTTTGGTGAGAAAGGTTTGAGCTTGTTTAAGATCACCTGATTTAAATAGAGCATATCCTAAGTTATGGAGGAAGCCTCCTTCCCTCTGCCGGTATCCTATTGCTCGTGCAATGGTTAAACTCTGCTGGTGGTTTTCAATGGCCTTTGGGTAGTCTCCCAGGTCTTTGTAAGTATTACCGAGATTGCACAGAGAGCAAGCCACACCTGAGCGATTTCCTATTTTTCGGTCAATAGCCAAACTCTGCTGGTAGAAATCAATGGCCTTTGGGTAGTCCCCCAGGTTGTTGTAAGCAAGACCGAGACCATTGAGAGAGTCAGCCTCACCTGAGCGATCGCCTATTTTTCGTGCAATGGTTAAACTCTGTTGGTAGTTTTCAATAGCCTTTGGGTAGTCCCCCAGGTTGTTGTAAGCATTACCGAGACCTATCACAGAGTTAGCCACACCTGAGCGATCGCCTATTTCTCGGTAAATTTCCAAACTCTGCTGGAGGTTTTCAATGGCCTTTGGGTAGTCCCCCAGGTTGTTGTAAGTATTACCGAGATTGCCCAGTGAGGAAGCCACACCTTGGCGATTTCCTATTTCTCGGTAAATAGCCAAACTCTGCTGGTGGAAATTAATGGCTTTTGGGTAGTCCCCCTGGGAACTGTAAGCATTACCGAGATTGTTTAGTGAGTTAGCCTCACCTTGGCGATTTCCTATTTCTAGTGCAATAGCCAAACTCTGGTGGTGGAAATTAATGGCTTTTGGGTAGTCCCCCTGGGAACCGTAAGCATTACCGAGATTGTTCAGTGAGTTAGCCTCACCTAAGCGATCGCCTATTTCTAGTGCAATAGCCAAACTCTGCTGGTGGTATTCAATTGCATTTTGGTAGTCACCCAGGAAATAGTAAGCATTACCGAGATTGTTCAGTGAGTTAGCCTCACCTTGGCGATTTCCTATTTCTAGTGCAATAGCCAAACTCTGCTGGTGGTATTCAATTGCCTTTGGGTAGTCCCCCTGGAAACCGTAAGCAAGACCGAGATTGTTCAGTGAGTTAGCCTCACCTTGGCGATTTCCTATTTCTAGTGCAATAGCCAAACTCTGCTGGTAGAAATCAATGGCCTTTGGGTAGTCCCCCAGGTTGTTGTAAGTATTACCGAGATTGCCCAGTGAGTTAGCCTCACCTTGGCGATTTCCTATTTCTAGTGCAATAGCCAAACTCTGGTGGTGGAAATTAATGGCTTTTGGGTAGTCCCCCAGGTTGTTGTAAGTATTACCGAGATTGTTCAGTGAGTTAGCCTCACCTAAGCGATCGCCTATTTCTAGTGCAATAGCCAAACTTTGCTGGTGGAAATTAATGGCTTTTGGGTAGTCCCCCTGGGAACCGTAAGCATTACCGAGATTGCCCAGAGAGTTAGCCACACCTTGGCGATTTCCTATTTCTCGTGCAATAGCCAAACTCTGCTGGTGGTATTCAATTGCCTTTGGGTAGTCCCCCAGGTTGTTGTAAGTATTACCGAGATTGCCCAGTGAGTTAGCCACACCTGAGCAATAGCCTATTTCTAGTGCAATAGCCAAACTCTGCTGGTGGTATTCAATTGCCTTTTGGTAGTCACCCAGGAAATAGTAAGCATTACCGAGATTGTTCAGTGAGTTAGCCACACCTGAGCGATCGCCTATTTCTCTTGCAATGGTTAAACTCTGCTGGAGGTTTTCAATGGCCTTTGGGTAGTCCCCCAGGAAATTGTAAACATTGCCGAGATTGTTCAGTGAGTTAGCCTCTGCTGAGCGATCGCCTATTTCTCGATAAATAGTGAGTGCCCTCTGCCAAGACTGCAATCCTTTCCGAAATTGACTCACTTTAGCCTTTTCAATACCTTGATTAAGAAGTCGGTCAGCTTCCGCTTTACGGCTTTCTGAAGTTTGAGCTAGTGCTGGAGAAGCTGCTAATAGGGTTGAAACATTACCTAGCGACGGTGGTGAAAAACTACCTAGTATACCGAGGAGTGCAATAGTGGCTATTCTAGAAGACTTCATAGTTATTACCCCTATATCAACTTGCAATCAACCCAAAGAACAGAATTCTATTTATTTAACGGCGGTAGAATAGCCAAATCATGCAAGTGCGATCGCAAAACTCAGAATTTCCACTAATCTCAATCCAGGAAAGTGCGATCGCCTCACGAAAATTTGTTTCCTCAATTAGCTTCCCCAATCAAGGTAAATGCTGCCCAATCTCTGGGATTCGGTTGTTCTGCCATGGTAGTCAGCATTGCTTGACGCAAAGCTTGAGCTTTATCCGTGGTGTTACCAAGGTTTTGATAAAATCGAATCATCAACTGAGCAGTAGGAGAATCAGAAACTGACCAGAGGGAGACCACAATACTGGGAACTCCAGCAGAGATTAAGGCACGGGACAAACCAATTACCCCATCACCTGTAATGCGCCCCTGTCCAGTGTTACAGGCGCTCAGCACTGCTAGTTCTGCCTTTAATTTTATGTTCAATTTCAGTATTTCTTCAGCACTGAGTAATCCATCATCAGTTGGGGAAGATGCCAAGAGAATAGCGCTACCTAAACCTGTAATCTCGTCCAATACTCCATGGGTAGCAAAGTGAATGAATCTGGCTTGCTCTAGCTGCTGTAGAATAGCTGTTTCCGTAGCTTGCTCACCGATTAAGGGTTGAACACCTAGTAGAAAGGCAATTTCCCTAGCTTCATCTTCAGACCATGGTAGTTGAGGTAGCACTAGAGGTTTTTCCCCTGGTAGAAGCCGAACTTTAGGCATAGTAGGATTACCAACTACTAAAGAGGAATTTTCTTTAGCCGCTTTCCATTGCTTCTTGTCTTGTTCCCGCGCTTTTTGATGGGTTAAATCTAGGACTTTAATCGATGGAGCAGTCAAGATAGTATGTTTCTTAATTAAGAACTCTCCTTCCTCATCTTGTAAAGCGGGAAAGGGAGTGTAAAATAGTTCCTCTTGAGGAATAAATACGACATGGGCATTAGGATCACTGGGCAAGAGGTCAGAAATAGGTTGAATCAGAAGTTGATAGAGTTTCTGTAAACGTTGTCGATGAAAGTGAGGAGAATCAATAATTTCTTTGACATCAGTGATAGGACGATAAATCGTAACTCCTTCTTCCCAATCAAACAGTCTTAGGGTTAATATCCCTTCCTCAGCATTGACCTTAACTATTTGCCATGGATCATCAAACTGGTCATCGTTCAATTTGACTAAATCCCCCTGATCAAGTAGGATTTGGTTCGTATCACTACGACATTGGTCACTGTAGATGATGCAAGCACGTCCTCTAGTAACTAGGTCTTTGAGAGAAGTATTTTGAGGTAGTTGGACGGAGCGAAACTGGATTGAACCCGTAGGCTGGATCACCCAGATGTAAAGTTCTTGAGAGGAAACAAGGGAGTATTCTACAAGAGTGGCATTTTGCTGTCGAGCAATTTGCTTAATTTCCTCTAGTTTGGGGTATGTTAGTGGAGAATTCGACTGTGATGCTAAGTTATTTGCTAATAATTCCGCCAAGGCACGAGCACGTCCCCTCTCCGCAATTTCCAATGCAGCATCACTTTTATTTCGAGCAATTAGAACTTGTTGCAAAATGCGATAGGTATCAGATTGCTGCTCGAAGAGGGAAATTTTATGGGTATCTTTCAAGTTTGTGCGTAGAGATTCCCTAAGCTCCATGGCTTCGGTGAGGGTGGTTTCAGATTGATTAAGATTACCTGATTTAAATAGAGCTAATCCTAAGTTATTGAGGGATATGCCTTCCCCCTGCCGGTCTCCTATTTCTCGTGCAATAGCCAAACTTTGCTGGAGGTTTTCAATGGCCTTTGGGTAGTCCCCCTGGGAACTGTAAGCACTGCCGAGATAAGCCAGATAGTGAGCCTCACCTTGGCGATTTCCTATTGCTCGTGCAATGATTAAACTCTGCTGGTGAAACTCAATCGCCTTTGGGTAGTCCCCCTGGGAATTGTAAGCATTGCCCAGATTGTTCAGAGAGTTAGCCTCACCAAAGCGATCGCCTATTTCTCGTGCAATGCTTAAAGTTTGCTGGAGGTTTTCAATGGCCTTTGGGTAGTCCCCCAGGTAATTGTAAGCAATGCCAAGATTGCCCAGAGAGTAAGCCTCACCTTTCCGGTCTCCTATTTCTCGTTTGATAGCCAAACTCTGCTGGTGCTTTTCAATGGCCTTTGGGTAGTCCCCTAGGGAATTGTAAACATTACCGAGATTGGCCAGAGAGTTAGCCACACCTTGCCAGTCTCCTATGTCTCGGTGAATAGCCAAACTCTGCTGGTGAAACTCAATCGCCTTTGGGTAGTTTCCCAGGTAATTGTAAGCATTGCCAAGATTGTTCAGAGATCCAGCCTCACCTTGCCGGTCTCCTATTTCTCGTTCGATAGCCAAACTTTGCTGGAAGTTTTCAATGGCCTTTTGGTAGTCACCCAGGTAATTGTAAGCAATACCGAGATTGCCCAGAGATCCAGCTTCATCTTGCCAGTCTCCTATTTCTCTTACAATAGCCAAACTCTGCTGGTGAAATTCAATGGCCTTTTTGTAGTCCCCCAGGTGTTGGTAAACATTGCCAAGATTGCCCAGAGAGTAAGCCTCACCTTTCCGGTCTCCTATTTCTCGATAAATAGTGAGTGCCCTCTGCCAAGACTGCAACGCTTCCCGAAATTGACTCACTTTAGACTGCTCCATACCTTTATCAAAAAGTCGGTCAGCTTCAGCTTCACGTCTTTCTGAAGTTTGAGCTAGTTCTGGAGAAAGGAATAGGGTTAAAACATTACCTAGCAACGGTGGTGAGAAACTAGCTAACAAAGCCAAAAGGATAATTAATCTAAGTCTTAGATCTTTCATGGCCATCACACAAACAATAAGGGAACAGGTAATAGGGGGATTTTTCTGTTCAAAATTCCCCCATAACCTCGTTAATTTTCAGCAGTACAACAATCAACTAAAGGCTTTGAGTCAATCTCTTCCAAACCCACCTGCTGCAACAACTCCATCCAGTCCTCATCAAGTGATTTATCCTCGGGATTAGCCAAACGCAGTTCAGCGAGAGTAGTTAGGGCATCAAACCACAACCCTTGTTGGGCATAAACAGCAATACGCTTCCTTGGATTCTTGTCCTCTAACTGCTTTTCTAAATCAGAACTTATCGATACTCTTTCAACTCCACCATTAACGAAAGCATCATCTAATCGGTCTATTAATCGGCCAGTGGGATTGCAAATCACAGAGAAACGCCAACGATATAAATCTTCAGTAACAAGTTTTGAAACCGTTTCTGGTAGAGTTATTTTGACAATTCCCGGTGTATTTTTGAGCGTGAACGTTTCTTTGTAGACTTGATTATATTCCTTATCCCGCAGCAAAAATTCTGCTGGGATTTTCCTAGCCTGAGAATAGGAAACATAAAACCAAAAAGTAGGATTATCACTAGTAGTTAAGCCAAAATTAGTACCAGGAACCAAAGCAATAGCTGAACAATAGTCCCCACGAGTTCCTGCACCTTTACGTTTACCAGGCGCTCCTTTAGGAGGTAGAGTAAATTTTAATCCTTTGACCAAATTCGTGACTGGTTTAATTATCTCTAGCGCTGTCACTGGGTTAGGTTCAAAAGTAAATAACCAAGTCAGAGTCAGACCAATAATTATCTTTTGTAGACGCCATTTATTATGATTCATTGAATCTCTCCCAATAGTTGATATATCAAGTATGTCATCAAGCTATTTAATGAAGATGCAAACCTGAAACTTAGAAAGCAGCCATCTAAACCACCTGAAAGTTTGAGGCTGTAAAAAATTAACCTATTTATATAACAGTGTTAGTTTTGAAAATTATGCAAAATACTGGAATTACTTTTTTCAGCGTTGCTGTATTGAAGTCTGAATCAGCGATCATTTGATTTTGCTAAAGCCCCCTAAATCCCCTAAATTTTGTTTAATTTTAGAGTTTTGCCTCCCCCAAAATATGGAGCTATGGATTAAAATTATACCCAAAATAAGCAAATAGATTTTGTCAATTACCCAAAACCGATCAACTCATCGATACAGCTCTCTTGTAACCAACAATCATCCCTGTAGCTACAAAAGCCAAACCCGAAGGGATTAATGGTATCCACCAACCTTGAATAAAGACAATAAAGCAAACACCAGATAAAACTACCAGATTGGCGATACCCACTCCCACCCAATGAAAGAGTCGTTTACAGACCAAAACCAAGAAACCCCCTAGACTGCCCCAAGCCCAAATCCAGAAAAACTCTCCCCACTCGGACCATACCCACAACGGTTGTTGTCCATCTTTGACCGCACTCAGAATCTGACTAACCATCTGAGCATGAATAAAGACACCACGCATCTCTATAGTCTGGTTTGAATTCCGAGTAAAAGGAGTGGGAAAATTATCTTGAACGCTAGGGGCAGTAACACCAATCAAAACTACCCGGTCTTTAACCCAACTCGGTTCAAATTGATCCGTTAGAATCTGTTTTAGGGTAACCCTTTGGGCGATATCACCAGGAGTGCGATAATCCAGTAGCATCTGATAGCCAGCATTACTCGTTCCGGAGTAATTACCAGCATAACCAGGCAACGACCTTAAAGTGGTTTGCCCTAATTGCACCTCACCCTCTGGTGTCGGCTTAGGGTCAATCCCCTCTGCAGCTAAGTAATGTAGTGCTAACTGCAAACTTAGAGACATCTCAGTCTGACAAGGGGAATTACGGTTAAAGCTAGCATACCAAAGATAACGGCGCAGTACCCCATCGGAGTCAATCACCACATCCGCAAAGCCCAAACGTTCCGGTGGCACTTCTGGGGGTGGGGCAATACCACCATAGTTACGAGTGGGGTTACTAGCTTGACAGACAGCAAAAAAGTTATCCATCCTTGCCAAGGGATTAGCCAAATCCTGATACTCCTCACTGACCGGAAAATCACGATAGATATCCAAGCCAATGGCACGAGGGTGATGAGCCTGTAATTTATCCAACAGTTGAGCCAAAGCCGCATCAGCCAGGGACCACGTACGCTTCATACCCTGGTCATCCTGATACTGAAAATCCTCCTCAGTTATTTCAACCACTAACAGCCTCGGGTCAACCCCTTGGTCGGGTCGCCAGCGCATAAATTGGTCATAAGCCTGTAACTCCCAGGGTTGGATTACCCCCAATGGCCGCACCACCATCAGGGCAAGGGTAACCAGAAAACTGGCAATCACAGCCGTGCGGGGTAACTGCCAAGGAGACTGGTTGATCGGACCATAGCGTAATTCTTTCCAAGTGGGGGGTTGAACGGTAGGGTTTTGGCAAACCACCGGTAACCAACTGGCACAGGGATACTGTTGTTCCCAGCCATGTAATTTTTCCCGTGCTTCTGCCACGGAGCTATACAGAGACTCACCCCGGATGTAAGCTTCCAGAAAATACCGCAAAAACTTGGGTGATACTGGGTCTGGCACTTTCTCGGCCATCACAATCACCTGGGGCAAATACAAATCCTGCTGTGCTGCCAACTGGTAGGCTAAGCCGAGACCATCACAGGAATTAAAAATAGCTAACTGCAACCCTCCTGCGATCGCTTTCTTCAAGGCAAACCGCAGATCATCGATAGTCAACCGTTCCGTCTGATTGAGTTGAATTTCCCCCCGCTGCCCCTCTTGGGAAGTGCCACTGTGACCAGCAAAAAACAGAATATCCCACCCCTGCTCCCATAACTGCTGATTCAACTCCGATGCCTGGGGTTCCTGCCGCCAGGTAATTTGTGCCCCCGCCTTTCCCGCCAACTCCTCCAACGCCTGCTGATCAGCTTGCTGGTTAAGATTGGCACCCTGACCCAAAATTGCCAGAATTCTGACCTTGCCCTTGGGAGTAGGCTGCCGGTTAAGGGGGTTGGGACAATCGTATTCAATGGCACTCAGGGCAACTTCGGCCTGGGCTTCCGCCAGTAAATCCCAGCGGTGCCAGGGAAACCGACGCAGCCAGGGATTATTGGTCTGTAACAGCAGTTGAAATTTTTTCCCCGAGCGCAATAACTTATCCCGAATCGAGCGAAACTCTGGATCAGTATTGAGCCAGTGATTAAGACTCCCTTCCAAAACCTCAGCTGCTTGCCGACAAGCCGCAAAGGCTTCCCCCCGCTGGGATGAATTAGTCACCTGTTCGGGATTGGCACTCAGAGCACGAAATAGCATTTCCAAACTCAGATACCGTTGCTGCCAATGGCGATAACAGTTGAGTAAGTCTCGATTCCCCGACAACCGCCCTTTAATCCGAGTTTGGGACGGAGAATGGATATCCCCTTGCCGAATTTCCAGGGTGGCATCAAACCCCTGCTCAAATTCTCCGTCTAATATTAACGTTAACAGCCTCTTCATTGATCTATTTTTGACAATTTTAATAAGCAGTCAGCTTAAGCGCTACGCGCACGCTACGCGAACAGCTATCAGCTATCAGTTTTCAGTTTTCAGCTATCAGCTATCAGTTTTCAGTTTTCAGCTATCAGCTATTTATGGGTTATCAGCTGTCAGCTATCAGCCATCAGCTATCAGCAAGTTATCTTTGAATAAAACCGGTAAGCATTGGT
>NZ_JAAHHE010000206.1:0-11614 GCF_010692525.1 Moorena sp. SIO3B2 | reverse complement strand
CCTATGGAGGAAAACTAATAATGGAAATTTCTGAGTTACCCATCGGTTTTGAGTTGTTATCCGATGAGGAAACCTTTCTCAATGATCTAGATCAGCAAGATACTATGGTTCAGGGTGGATGTGGTCCTACTCCCCAAACACCATTCATTCTGTGTGCAGCACCTACGGCAGTTCCCATGCCCGAACACCCAGAACCTTTTCCCAAATGTCCACGCCCAATACCCCAACCAACACCTCCTGTTTTTGAAGATCCACGGCCCATACCTTTTCCTAAAACCGGACCCATACCTTTTCCTAAAACCGGACCCATACCTTTTCCT
The DNA here is from genome assembly GCF_010692525.1 of Moorena sp. SIO3B2. Taxonomy (NCBI): domain Bacteria; kingdom Bacillati; phylum Cyanobacteriota; class Cyanophyceae; order Coleofasciculales; family Coleofasciculaceae; genus Moorena; species Moorena sp. SIO3B2. Next base: position 11,294 of record NZ_JAAHHE010000206.1, on the reverse strand, counting down.
AAAACAAGACCGATAATGACTCCACCCATACGAATGGAACATTAGATTGAGGGCATTAGCCCCTTGCTCTAAGTGTAGGGGCTAATGGTAAGGATTAAGCTAAAACGCATTTGAAATATGTTTTAACAAGGCAAAAGGCAACAGGCAAAAGGCAACAGGCAACAGGCAACAGGCAACAGGCAACAGGCAACAGGAGAATAGAATCTATATTTTTGATTTTACTTCAATAATATACAGTTTAAATGCACAATAAAATAAATGTTAACTTCACAACACTTAACTAGGTATTTTTATATATATTAGAGTAATACATTATATCATTTTGCTGTTAAATAATCATCATATAAACGATTATTTATAGCAACATTATAGATCTAGACATTCTAAATATTTTGTGAACCATAACGCTGGCATTATGGTCGCACAAGGATGAAAGTTCTTTCCATTGTCTTGATACAATAGCGAGTGGGGGAAACCCCCGCAGGTCGGCGCTGCATCGCTACCAAAAATCCCGATTTACTTTCTTGCCTCTTGCCTCTTGCCTCTTGCCTCTTGCCTCTTGCCTTTCCCAAGCGCGACTATGTTCACAACTCCAATAACAATGCTATAGCTAGCTGACATTTTGTGTCACAATTGCATCTGATCTAGTAAACATAGTATTGGCAGCTGCTATGAGCGAAACCATCTTTAGCAAGATTATCCGCCGAGAAATTCCAGCGGATATTGTTTATGAAGACGATTTAGCCCTTGCCTTCAAGGATATTAACCCTCAGGCACCAGTTCATATTCTGGTAATTCCCAAGAAGCCCATTCCTCAACTGGAAAAAGCTGAGTCTGAAGATCAAGCCCTGATGGGACACCTGCTCTTAACTGCTAAGCAAGTTGCTGAGCAAGTCGGTTTGACCAATGGCTATCGACTGGTGATTAATAATGGTGCTGATGGTGGTCAAACGGTTGATCACCTGCATTTGCACATCTTGGGTCAACGCCCAATGAAGTGGCCTCCTGGTTGAGGTTTTTTTTAGTGCTCAGTGTTTAGTGCTGAGTCTTGAGTGGGTTTCTAAGTTAGGAGTTAGGTAAAGAACTAGGTTCAGGTTCTATATCTCAGGCTCTATATATAGAGGCGTTCCATGGAACGCCTTTACTTTTATAGCAAAGAAAGGGATAGTTAGGACATAATAGAGGAGTTAGTAAGGAGGACAAATGCCATCACCCTATAGGGATGATTTTAGAGATTTGGCGATACGGCTAAGCCACGCTTCGCGAACGCCGCCGTAGATCGTGGTGAGAAAAAAAGCCATGTCTGCCGAATGTTACAAATCAGCCGAAATACTAAGGACTTGTGGCTAAAAGCCAGTAACCGTCCCAGCCTGCAACGAATAAATCTGGGTTCCAGTGGCGATTCTGTGGTAAGATTAGGTTTATGAGTGTAGAGATTAACATCGCAGGAATTCAAATTCCTTTGGGAGATTGGGATGCCACCCCAGGGAGTTTAAAAGCAGTGGTAAAAGTTTTGAGTGAGCGTTTGGCCTATATAGAAGAGCAACTCAAGCAAAATTCACAAAATTCATCTCGTCCCCCCTCAAGTGACGGTTTTGGTCAGCAAGATTTGTCAAACCCCCAGACTCTCAAAAAGAAAAAGAAAAAGAAAAAGAAAAAGAAAAAGTCTAGCAGTGATGGCTCATCCAAGAAAACACCACAACTCTATCCGATCGAGGCCTGTAGCAAAGTCCATTCCCATGTACCAGATATTTGTCAGCATTGTGGAGAGCAGTTGAGCGGCTTCGACGAGCACCCTTATCGTCATCAAATCGTTGATATTCCGCCCCTATCGCCCAAGGGAATTGAACATCAACTGCATCAGTTGGAGTGCAATTGCTGCGGCAGGAAGAACCGTGCACCACTCCCTGCCGAGGTACCATCATTAGGCTTAGGAGACCGATTAGCGGCAGTGGTTGCAAGGTTTAGTGTAGAACATCGCCAAATTCACCGGATGGTGAAGTCCTTACTTGCTACAAAGTTTAGTGTTGAGCTTTCCCGTGGGAGCATCAATCGTCTTCGTCACCAGGTGAGTGACGCGGTCGCAGCTCCTGTGGAACAAGCTATTGAGTATGTTCAAGGCCAGGCGTTTGTTCATAGTGATGAAACCAGCTTTAGCCAAGGCAATGGTGATGGACTCAATCCCAGACAAAGCAAAGGATGGCTATGGGTATTAGTTACCCCGTTGGTGATTGTCTTTTCGGTGGTCTTGAGTCGCTCTCAAGCAACGGCCAAAGCATTACTGGGAGAAGAGTTAAACGGTATTTTAATCTCAGACCGTTACAGTGCTTACAACTGGTTAGAGATGATGCATCGTCAAGTGTGCTGGGCTGATCTGAAGCGGGATTTGACGGCTATGGCCTCAGGCACTGGTGTCTTGAAAGAAATTGGTGAAGCTCTATTGCGTCCATAACGTCGGTTACGCAGGATGGTGGCATCGAGTACGGGATGGCACCATGAGTCGTGAGCAGTTTGTCATGGCGGTGGAGCCATTGAGAATGGGTTTCAAGACCCAGGCACGAAGCTGCTGCAGCTTTACCTATTGGCAACAGGGAAAAATCACCCTTGGCCAAAACAGTACGCACAGCCCGAGAGTTATTAAAACTAGAGGCTGCGCTATGGACTTTTGTCTATGTTCCAGGGGTAGAACCCACGAATAATGCTGCAGAACGTGCCCTACGCACTGTCGTAATTTGGCGGCAAACCAGCTTTGGTTCCCAATTTCAAGCCGGCAGTGAATTCGCGCACGAGAATTCTTACTGTGGTGACATCCCTCAAAGCACAGCAGCAAAATCCGAAGGATTATCTCACACAGGCAATTCGAACCCAGCGATTAGGGCTATCGGCTCCATCCCTATTACCACAAACTCTGATCAACACTCAAATACCTATGGTGGCGTAAGGCCATGGTACGGTTACGATTGGACTAACCTAAAATCTACTAACTGATAAAGTTGTATGTCGTGGAGTATTTGAGAAAATTGAGGGTATAGAATATTTAGAATATGATGCATGGAATGCAACTCCGAAGACCAATTTTCTCGAAATCCAAATGCCTCTTCATAAAAGCGAGTGCATCCCTGTAGATGAGAAATGAATGAATAAGTCAGGCGAGAGCAGTAATGTTGGAGTCCAGCTTCTAGGGGCAGGCGATCACTCAAAATTCCATCTAGGACTGCCGCCATGAGCATAGCACTCCGCAAAGCAAAAGGGGTGCCTTCACCGCTAACGGGATCGAGTTTGATGGCAGCTTCTCCTACCAAGAACCATCCGATCCCGCACAACGGTTGACGAATATAGGGGGCACAAGGAAAACAGCGAATTGAATTTACGTTGTTAACGTGGGAACCGATCCCCCTACTTTCGTAGAGAGATTCCAACAAAGCTTGTTGAGGAGTAGTAGAAGCATAGGGGATACAAGTCTGAATAATCCTGCGACGCTCAAAGAGCGGAGCAGAAAATAACCAACTATCTGCCAATGACTCTATGTAACAGCAAGAGTCATTGGCAGATACGCTTTCCCCTTCTGTCGCCACCATTATCCGTTGCCCTCCCCCTAGAATAGACCAGTTCACCTCCGGAGGTAAAGTCGCCGTGTTAGCGTGTATAACCCACTGATAAGGTCTTAACAGTTTACTCATCGTAGCAGCATCAGGGGGATGATGGTGATCAATAGGATGGATTTTGCTCCCTCGCACAACCTGAGATTGTCTGAGCAAAGTCAATAGAGTATTGGAAGACAAAGCCAAAGCTGGTTGGGATACCTTCATAGGACTGTGGGAAGCCCCCCATTTTACCCAACGATGAGTCAGCCGATATCCATAATCTTGTAGGGAGATATCAGGAAATAGAATGCCAAGCAGGGTCTCGCTGATATCATTGAGGACAAGAGAAGGTCCGTGGGAGTCTTTCGTCAAGTCTCCAATCAAATCACAGGAACGCCCCACTTTGGCTAGAGCTGCCACAGAAGCCAGCGCACTTAATCCATTGCCAACAACAGCGATAGACGGTGTTGTTGGCTGATTCTGCTTATGAAAGTCCATTAGAACTCTGCTTCACAGACGACATCTTCAAAGTATTTAATCACGTCTTCTACCTTGTCCTCGTGACCTTTCTTCAGAGTGCGCTTCAGAACTGGCTCTTGTTTAGTCCCAGATCCAACTGACAGTAATTTAATTTCTTTAGAAATAGCAGGGAGGGTACTCTCCTTGATAATCCCCGCATTCACCAACTCTTGTTTGAGTTTGTTCAGCAAGGTTTTAGCGGCTACTGAGGATGTGACTGGAGGATCCTCTTCTAGCCAGTCTGGGATTGTAAAGAGGGGGGTCATTCCTTGTGTCGCTAACTCAAAGTTGACCTCATTCATGCGAATCATCAAGGCAATAGCACGACGCAATCCGCAACCACTCAACTGTTCATTCTTGCAGGCAAAGGCAATTTGTAATAGACCTAAAAGTACCCAGTAAAGAACATTACTTTGAAGTTGTAACTTAGCACCATTTGTGTGTAAACTTTCCTCATGGGGAATTCCATAAATCTTAGCATCAGGGATTATTGGATTGGGTTGATCACTTTCCTGGCTCCATTTATCAGGACGAATATAACCCGGTAAATCATCGCGATCATTATTGCTGAAGAATGCTAAGTTTTGCTGGGCTGTGCTAAAACGCACGTAATGCCCTTCCCCTTCATCAATGATGAGTTTGATGATCTCCACGGCACGAAGTTGGGTTTCAGGAGTCTCGAATTGATCGGGAGCCAGATGCTGTAAGGATCTCTGTATGCCAACATACATGCCATCCAGACCAGCTACAGTTGATCGACTAGGACGTTCAACATCAACAAACCACTGTAACTGAGAACTAGTTAAACTTTGCAGGTAGAAAGGTATTTGGAAGCGCCGCCCCAGCTTCGTAGCTCGCTTGATAGTGGTGGGAGCACCTAGGAGCTTCAGAACTTCGTTAGCCCAGCGGAAATGGCGCATTTCATCAATGGCAATCTCGAAGATCTCATGAGCTCCTTTCCAGAGTCGGAAATTCTCTAAACTCTCATCCTGTGGTTCATCTTTGGGAGTATTTACTGAATAGTAAGCGTAGAGATACTGCACTGCCAGGGCATGTTCTACGGTGGCGAGATAGGCGATCTCTTCTTTAATCTGCTCAAGAGTGAGCAAGGGTCCCGGGGGAGGTGTTGCCGGTTTGTAAGACTGACCGCATTCCCGACCATTGACAACAGGACGTAGTTGCTCCCAATCAGTCATCATTTCAGCATAGTCGATCTCCCGCAATCGCCGACCTTTATAGCTGTATGCAATATCTTCTGTTTGGGGTTCGACTTGCCAATTTTTACGCTGAAAATTGAGATAGGGATAAGAGCCATCTTCACTAGCATTGACATCAGGTTTGTTGGATGCCCAATAAAAACATTGACAATCCCGAAAGTCATAAGTCCACGGAGTACAGAGGGTGCGGGTGAGTTCTCCTGGTTGATAAACATCAGGATCGAGAGTTCCTTGGGCATTGAGGTAGGGGGCGCGTTCTGCAATTAAAACAGCCCATTTTAATTCCCCTTGCGATCGCTCCACAAAGCCACCAGTATTACCCGATGAAGTATCTGTAGAAGGCCAAAGTTCATCGATTTTTTCCTTGGCTGCCGTTAGTTCAGGTCCTTCCTTTGGAGGTTTCGGCCCAATTATAATGGCAACCTTCCCTGGAAATAAGGCATTGGCTTTACGCCAAGGATAAAGTCCCCCCAATTGCCCCTTGCTTTTGTCTTTAACATTAACAAAATCTATTGAGGCAGGATTGTTGGGGTCTTCTTTGGCGGCTGTTCGACCTTTGAGAGTCCATAGATACAGATTTTTATTGAGGTCTTCACTTGTCAAGCCCATGTCACGCCATGGCTGTGCCTGATCATCGGGAGTTAGGGCGGCTAATCGAGCGCCATCAGAACGATAAACCTCAAAATAAGTGCCTGGGAAAAAATATTTTTGTAAATTGCGGTTATCCATTTCCAGTCCAGGATAGCAATTGTCTACCCCATCCTCTGGACGGGTGGTTGTGGGATTGCCTGGAACTATATAAGCTGCCCTAGCTGTCAAATTGCGGGGAAAAATTTTCCACTCTTGGGGATCTTGCGGGGGGTTGCCTATCCGCTGGGGCTGTTGAATTTCACTCATAATCAAAAGCTCTCTGTTGAAATAATGGATAATTACTGATTATTGGCGCATCATTTCGGGTGATGTGACGAAATAAGTCTCAGGGTCGAGGAAATATTCAGGCTTTTGGGTAGAAAGTTCTGCATAGGAGGCCAGACAGAAATCAAGCCAACCACGAATGTAGTCGCAGGCAATGCGACCGCGTTTGCTTACTTCGTGATAGCAACCCCCACCACAGAGGTAACGTGCCCAACAGGTGCGACAAGGTTCCATCGAGTCTACATGGCTGCGCTGTAAATGTTGTGTTCGAGCGCTATAGTCAGAACCCTGCTGTATTGACCCCATCTCCCAATTCGGATCGTCAACTAACCGGTGGCATCCATAAAGCTTTCCTTGAGCATTGACGCTTAAGTAGCCTGCACCGGCACCACAGGGATAAGGACGATGGCTACCTCGATGGATTTCGTTGAGTGCTGTTTCAAAGTTAGTGAAGGGAAATCGCTTTCCTCGCAATAAGTTTTGCTTGCAGACTTCACCACACTCAATCATATGCTCGAGAAACTGCTTAAAATCTGAAGCTTGAAATGCGTACTCAGGATTGGGAGAAACCAGTACGGGGGCAAATCCAGCGTCATCCACTCCTAAAGACAATACATGTTCGAGGACGGGTAATAGGCGTCCGGTTTGAGGAGTAACCGTGATGCGGGCTGAGGTATGGGCTGGCGGTTGAGTCTGTAGATGCTTTATTCCCTTCATCACCTCCGCATAACTCCCTCGCCCGTTAGGGGTTGGTCGCAATCGATCATTAATATCTTGAGGACCATCCAAACTCAAAGACACATTAAATCGATACTCGGAAAATAATGCTGCATCCTCAGAGGTAATCAGTGTCCCATTGGTGGTAATCGAGAATCGCACCTTATGATGGCTTTCTTGGCCTCGGCGGCGAGCATAGCCAGCAATATGATGTACTAACTGGTGATTGAGTAGGGGTTCTCCCCCCATAAAACCCACGACTAAATCGACATTAGGCTCAGCTTCGGCTATAAGGCGATCAACGGCTTGTTCGGCAACATCCTGAGCCATGAATTGAGCTTTTCCCAGAAATCCCCCTTCATCAGCATAACAATACCTACAACCGAGATTGCAGCTTTGAGCCACATTAAGGGAGAGGGAGCGCAGGGGAGGAGGTGACAAAGGTGTTGGCGCGATCGCGGGTTGACCGCTGGGCATAGAAAAAACGCTACGGACTTCGTCAGCCTTAGAGGTTGTCTCCTCGTTTGCGTTATTGAGCAGAACTCGAAGATACTCTGCTGTGGCTGCATCCAGATCGAAAATTCTTGAGCCATCAACCACAAACAGATGTTGACCAAGACTACTTTCAAACAGACGAAAGTCTTGGGACAATTCTGGTTCTGGGCAAGAGGAGTCCTCTAAAACCGTGACCGAGGGAGATGGCATTGAAGGGTTACTCATGCTCATACATCTCCATTTTCCAAAGAATTCTTAACAATTTCCAACCACTTCTGCATGAGATAGTACTGTCGCTGGGTGATGTACATGGGAGCAGAGTCTGAGCCCCTCATTAACGCTGGCATTTGAGTGTCATAGGGCTGGGGTTCCGCTAGGGGGTTCCGGATCCATTGTTTAAACAACTCAGGTCGTTGACCTAAACGTTGCTTAAAGACTTCATAGGCTAGGAAACGAGCGTGGTTCATCCGTCCTAGTTCGGTTAAAGGTAAAGGATGCCCCGGTCGGGGAGCTACAGGGTCGAATGGCTCATCGGGATTCCCTGAAAACGCCTCATTTCCAAGCTTGGAGCGCAAATTTTGATGATCTAGATTGGAGGCTTCCATTGTCTCGCGGACTCGCTGCATTAGATCGGCAATGTCTTTTTCCGTTTCGGGCCAATTGCCAATGAAGTCAGATTCTAAAACTTCTTCACGCTTCACCAAGTTGCTAAGTCCATCGGCAATGGAAACAAAGGGGCGGCGATCGGGTTGGAAATCTTGGGGACAGCAGGTGTAACGCGCGTAGGCTGTGAGTTTTCCTTCAGCAACAGCGGTTCCAGTCAGTGTTACTGTGATTAAGCCATCATTGGAGTCATCCAGGCATCCCAAGCTCTTACCATCAGGATCTTGGGCATATAGACCTCCTGGGTTTGTGCGATAGTCCTCATCTACGGGCTGCCATTGGGGCCATTTGGCATTGCGATCTAACATACAGTGAATTTTGCGGAGGAACGCAGCCTGATTCTGGGTTTCCGGAACTAAAGCACTGAGATCCCGCTCTTCCAGATTTGTGGGACCGTAAACTAATCCTTTTGGAGGGGTAATTCGTAAGCGTATTTCAGACCAGGTGGGATTAGGACGAATCACCTGAACTTGTCCTAGGGGAATTTCTTTTCCTTGGGGAACTAGAGGGGTTCCTCCATTGACTGGACTAGTTCCAGGGATAGTTTGAGCGCTATGATCGTCCCCAGTGACTGTAACCACCCCTTCGACTTTATCGCCTTCAGACAATGTATAATGGTACGCCTTATGATTTGCTGCTTCTACCTTCCAAGTAACGTCACTTAGTGACAGTCCAGCTTCTTCTAAAAGATTGATGGTTAAAGGTCCTTCATAATGGTTAGACAAGCGGGCATGTAACTCGAAAAACGGGCACACAGGACGCCAATGTCCATAGTCATCTTTGAAGTGAATTTCTTCTGGTAGATAGGCAGAAATGTTACCGTTAGCATCAATGTTAAAAGTAAGCGAGGGTTCAATTACTGTTTCAGCTGTTCCTCGGGGAGAGTAGTCATTAGAAGCCCAATGAAAATTCTCCATGGGATAAGGTGAGTGACCAAATCGTGCAAACGCTAAGGGGGGGCAAATCCAAATTTTTTCAATCTGTATCGAGCCGGACATATGTATATATTTCTCCCGATTGCATCTCTCAACTAGTCGCAACTATTGCGACTAGTTATGTAGTGATTTCTTACGCTTTAGGTTTCCTCATTATTTAACAATGGGAGACACATCAAGTGGCACGTTTCCGATGTTTGTTACAACAATCTTATTTCCTCGACTGCTAGAAGGGTAATAACTGTCACCTGGGGTACGGCAGGGAATGAAATTTATATCGGTAAGTGGATAGCTTGAGGTCTCATCGGAAACGCTAAACGAATACACACCAAAATCAGAACTAAAGCATACAGGAGTAATTACAACTTGCGGGGCGAATGGGCCTTCAAAAGTTTCACCTGGCTCAATAATAAATTGAGCATTTGCGGGAAGAGTGTTTGCCTGAATTGTCAGAACGGCAACAGCTACCACTGTTAACCACTTGACAGTCCAATTTATGTATTTTTTTATTATTTTTTCCATGAACATGAAAATTTAGCACTGATTCTGATCTGCTTTAGCATTTTTCCAACTCAAAACCTATTTTGTCTATCCGAAAAATTACGTAATTTTTCGGATAGACAAAATAGGTTTTTTACGTAATTATACTTAATGTTTTGTTAAAAATAACACACGTTATCAGCCTGAGTTCGATATAAGGAAATTGGCTAGAAAGCACTTTCAGTGAAAGGTACAGGATTTTATCCCCTACCCAAAATTTATCAATTAGCGAAATTTGTTGAGAAATAGGGCGAGGAGAAAAAATCAATCAGTAAATTTTTTTTAAGCTTCATTAAGTAGTCTTAAATGGCTCTCCTAGACGTAAGGATTCAGGTCAGTGCCACAGTTATTAGGGGGGAAGGCTGAGCGCCCTTTCCGTATATAGTGAATAACCTGCAACTGAGAGTAGCTCAGCCTTCCCCCCTCCCTTTAGCAATCGGTAAGTCATCTTGAGTTAACTTGCTCTTGATTATGGTGTAATGTAGCAGTATGAGCAAGGCACAAAAAACTCCAGAGTTTGACCTCAAGCAGATCAGATTGTTGCCCACTGAGCAACTGGTCGATTTGATAGTGCAGCAACACCAGGTCATTGAATAATTACAGCAGGAGATCTTACGCCTCAAACTTAGCCTCTATATTACTCTGGCTTTAGTTGAAATCTTCTTTCTCCTGTTGCTGGTGATATCGATCACAGTTCCATGGTGATATTTTAACTTTGCAGACACGCCCTAGGAAGCATCGAGGTAGACCAATCAAAGATGATACACCACGATTTCAACAAGAACGTTGCTTTGCTTGGTATCAAAGAAAGTACCGACGTTTGGTGCTTCGTTGGGAACGCGGCTTGTGTTGTGTTCGATGCTTTCCTTGCCAAGCGCGACCATTCATATGTGGATTACTAAAATTATATTAGTGGGATAGGTTCTTACAACTCCCTGAGTGACAGAAGAGAGATATGCGATCGCTATTTTTGCATAATATATTACACATAAATCTAAATTTGTCAATACTTAAGTAATATAAGTTTTACTTATTTACATTATTTAATAAGCTGAGGGTAAATTACTCTCAAACCCCTTTACAAAACTAAATAATTTACTTAATATAAGTACATGAAGGCGCACAAAAGCCGGACGAACCTCGATAAATTCATATTCATACCCGCAATCATAAGAACATGACTACTGTATTACAGCAGAGCAACACCTCTGTGTGGTCTCAGTTCTGCAATTGGGTTACCTCCACCAACAACCGCCTCTATGTAGGTTGGTTTGGTGTATTAATGATCCCAACCCTGCTAGCTGCTACCACCTGCTTCATCATTGCATTCATCGCTGCTCCTCCTGTGGACATCGATGGTATCCGCGAGCCTGTTGCTGGTTCCTTGATGTACGGAAACAACATCATCTCTGGTGCTGTTGTTCCTTCTTCTAACGCCATTGGCCTACACTTCTACCCAATCTGGGAAGCTGCTTCCCTAGATGAGTGGCTCTACAACGGTGGTCCTTACCAGTTGGTAGTGTTCCACTTCCTGATTGGTGTATTTGCCTACATGGGTCGTGAGTGGGAACTAAGCTACCGCTTAGGTATGCGTCCTTGGATCTGCGTCGCTTACAGCGCACCGGTTGCAGCTGCTAGCGCCGTATTCTTGATCTACCCAATCGGACAAGGTTCTTTCTCCGATGGTATGCCTCTAGGTATCAGCGGAA
>NZ_JAAHHE010000205.1:0-11647 GCF_010692525.1 Moorena sp. SIO3B2 | reverse complement strand
TCCCGATTCCCGATTCCCGATTCCCGATTCCCGATTCCCGATTCCCGATTCCCGATTCCCGATTCCCGATTCCCGATTCCCGATTCCCGATTCCCGATTCCCGATTCCCGATTCCCGATTCCCGATTCCCTGTTCCCTATTCATTGATAGTAATAGGCGATAAATATGTGAAATCCTAGCATCACAAAGAATACACTGACTAGGAAGATATGGGTGGATAGCCAGATAGAGCGTAGATTACGAATTAGGGGGCCTTTAGATATACCCGGTAGCATGCTGCCAATGCCATCCTTTGCTGGCACCCAACCAAAATATTTTCTAGGAGATTCTAACACCCCGGTTTCCGCCACAACACCGACTAGAGCCGATAGGGTTACACCAAAAAATACCCACAGGAATATAGAATTAAAATTCTTACCCGTCGCCCCAATGGTATGAATTAATGTTGTCCCTAAAAGTGCGACTCCCAAAAAGATATGTAAACTGCGCCACAGCTGCATAGAACCAGGAATAGTCAACTTAATCATCCAGCCACGACTACGCTTTCTAGCTGTTAGTACCATCTCAAACAATACAAAGGCTAGGGATAGATAGCCGGTAATTTGCTTATAAAGTTCCCCTTGTAAAAGCTGATACCATTTAAAATAATTGTCCCGCAGCATCGGTAGATAAAGGGAACTGAGGGCAAAGGGAGTCAGAATTACCACACAGATGAAGGTGAGGATGATTAAGGTAGAAAATTTGGGCTTCATAACATAGTGGCTTTTCGGTTAAACCTATTTTTTAAGCAGTCAGCAGTCAGCAGTTAGCAGTCAGCAATCAGCAGTTAGCAGTCAGCAGTCAGCAGTCAGCAGTTAGCAGTTAGCAGTCAGCAGTCAGCAGTCAGCAGTCAGCAGTCAGTCTTTGGGTGATAGTTGATAGCACCTCAAGTAGCGTGGGCATAAGCTGATAGCTAATAGCTGATAGCTGATAGCTGATAGCTGATAGCTGATAGCTGATAGCTGATTGCTGATTGCTGATAGCTGATTGCTGATAGCTGATTGCTGACACATTTCCCCTAAAAATTAGGTGCCTTTTAGAGGCAGATTAATGATGACGCCACCCATGACTTCGCCCATCTCGAAGACTTTGTCAGGATAGCGCTCTTTGTGTACAGGATGGGTGTTGTGGCAAGTGACACAGGCTTCAGCGACGGCTTTATCAGGGTAGACGGCAGAAAAATAGGTTGTACCAGCAATTTCTTGATAGTCTTTGTAAGGCTCACCAGTTTCAACCACTTCTGCCATTGCTTTCTTTTCAAATTCAGATTTTGGCGCTTGGTTATCGTTGATGTTCCAAGGGGAAATTAAGCCGTAGGTAAACTCTCCGTTATCAGAAGCAATCTCTGCTCCTAGACGGAACATTTGAGCTGGTAGGGGAATACCACCAGTTTGTTGCCAACCTTCAGTGGCTTCAGCATCAACTACTCCCTTTGGCTTGTCTTTGCCTTCTAATTTCTTTAAGCGGTTAATAACGTGCTTGGTGTAAGCGGTGCGGTCTGCTAACAGTACAGTATGGATATAATCCACAACTAATTCCGGAGCAACACCTCCAGCTTGCTGACTGGAACCGCCGCCACAAGCTACAACAGTGACGCAAATCGCTAAACCTAAGGCAATTAAGCCCACAGCTTTGGTTTTCATGCGATGTAGCAATGTATTGATTGCCATGATTTCGTGTTTCCTCTCCTTGTATTTAATTGGTATGACGTGGCTATGACGTAGCTATGACTAGGGCTAGGAATGATTAGCGTTAGCTAGTAGCTTTAATTAGTAGCTTTTACTACTAGTAGCGTTAATTAGTAGCGTTAATTAGTAGCTTTTACTACTGTTCAGCGTTACTCGACCGTTTCTTCTCAAATGCACGAACTAGATCAAAGGTTTCTAGCTGAAGGCTAGGAGGTCGAGCAAAGTTTTCCTCTACTAGCTCATCGTCGAAGATGCTGTTATAGCTATACTCGACGCTGTGGCAGTTCATACAAACTTCCTTAACCATGCGATCGCGTGGTTTAAGAGTAAAGGTATTGTTGTGATTAACGACAATTGTGTTTTCTGTGTTTTCCAGCTGCTGACGAGGTAGATGACAGCTAGCACAGGTGACCGATTCACCATTAGGTCTGGGTAACGTACCTTGGTCGGCCAATAGTTCGGCATGCTTTGAGTTTTGATAGTTGAGGGAGTGGGTGTCATTATGACAGGTCAAGCAGGAATCTACAGAGGCTTGCCAGGTATTTACAGAATGGACATTGTGACAGCTGTTGCAGTTCATTTGCTTGTCCATCGCTGACTCTTTCATCGGCAAATGAGCCATTGCTGGTGTCAAGGGAGATAGTCCTTCTGAGATCCGAATGCCATGCTTACCATACAGAAAGGTCTCAACTGCTACCTCATGGCAACTTTGACAACTTTCCTGGGTTGGTTTAACCACTAATTCTTTAGTGTCAGAGTCTTGGTGACAGCTAGAGCAGTTAACGTCTGCTAAGGCATGAGCACTGCCTTGCCACAACTGATTAATTTCAACTAATTCCGCTTGGGAAAGGGATGCAGCGGCGTCTTTGGGCACACCCCCATTAGTGGCTACATCAATAACAGTGTTTGTGTTACCTCGGATACCGCTGACGAATACAAACCCAATGAGGACGAGTATAATCACAATCAGTTTTTTCATGACTCGCTCCCCAGGAATTCTTCACCTAAATCGGGAGTAGGCGCTTCTTCTAATTCCCCAGTAACTGTGCGCTCCAACAGTACAGGTTCTGGCAACATCGGCAACTGATCGATATTCTGACGCAGGAATCCTGTCGAGATGGAGCGGTGGTCGTGGAAGTTATGACAGCCTGCGGTCCAGCAACCATCCGGAGCAAATCCTGTATGACTGGCTAAGTCACCGGTGATGATGCCCTCATGGCAAGCCATACATAGGTCTGGCTTGAGGTGAACTCCTCGCCCAAACATATGGACGTGTTCGTTATGACAAGCAGTACAGGTTAGTACATCTATCTTGGTTAAGAGTTCAGCCCAACGGGGGTCACGGAACTTTTTAGATCCGTGAGCATCTGCTGCCATTTCGGCTTCGTGACAGCGCATACAGGTTTCGTTGGTGACCGGTTTAAACCCCTCATGACAGGAGTTACAGGAGACCTCAAACAAAACATGCCCCTCCGAGGTAGTGCCAGGAAGGAAGACACTGCGGTGATCTAAAGCGAAGGCAGCGCTTAACCACGTTAGTAGGATCACCATCACACCGATGATGACTACCTTGGATTGGAGAATAGTAGGCTTAAAAAACTTACCCAGATTGCTTGCCATTTTTAACTATTTACAACAGGATGGCTTACAACAGCATGGCCAGGATCAGGGTGACAATTCCACCAGCCCCAAACACGCCACCGACTAAGGGCCAGTTAATGTTTGTTTCCGGCACCTCATACTGTTGGGGGCTGGGTTTTGTGGCCTCTGGTTTTGGGGAATCTAACTCTACCTCTTCAGAGGAATAATCCGCACCATCCAACATGATGGTGGTAATGGCTCCGTAGGCATCTACCCAGGCTTGCTTGACCTCTGGTGTCCAATCCGCCCCCAAGTATTGCTCAAAGGTTTTTAGGAGGCTATTGCCCACTAATGGATAATGTTCTGGCAGCGCTCCATACTGAACATGTCTTGCTCCTAGCCCTTTGAGGGCTGAACTGAGGGTATCTGGTTTGCGTAGATTTTCCACTACCAGTACCAAGGAAGCCAGCAGTTTTTTCTTTTGCGCAACCATGTCTGTGGTATCGAACAGAGGCTGGGCGGCTGGATAATCGGTGAATAGATTTTCGTAGAAGCTGGCTACAAATTCTGTAGCGCGAGGCTTAACCTTATCAAAGCTTTGTTCTAATAGTTCGACTTGTAAAGACATTGCTATATATCACTCCCTAGGATTTAGATGGGATTTAGATGGGATTTAGATGGGATTTAACTGTTAGCTTGGCACCGAGCCCCCTATACTTACTTCAACCCACTTTTGGGTTGGAGTCATTGAGGTTGAGAGTTTGACATCCCCTAAAGGTAGATGCCCAGTGGAGATAACCTCCCACCAGGCAGGATTTTCAAGATGTCTAACTGTGTAAGGTTCCCACTGACTAACACTGACTAAGTCGATGTGATTAGATCAATAGTCCATATCGAGATATAACGATAGGTTTCACAATCGGGAAACATCGTAGCTTTTGTTACAAAGAATTTATAAAATTTTATATTATGCATCAAAATATTGCATTTAATACATTTTGGATTTGATAATTAGGCTTTGGTTGGAGAACGCTTAAATTAGAGTCCGATATTCGGCGTTGCTGAATCTTCGAATTAATAGGAGTAGAGTGGGCATCCTGCCCGCCCGAACATATATGTGTGGAACTGGCAAGATGCCAGTTCCACACATATATTGAAACTGGCAAGATGCCAGTTCCACGCCTGATGCCCATTCCACAGGTGCGACCCAAGGCCGCGAGGGATTGCTCGCGGCCTTGGAGGCGCGCACCTGACTCTTAAAATCATTCCATTATTAAGTAACGCTGGAAAATCAGCTGTTCGTCGGATCAGTCTCCTGTGTGATCGAGATAGTAGTCCAATGCAGTGAATTTGATGCAGTTAATTTTTTATTGCCGTGAGGCAACGATTAAACAATGCTGAACATTTTAAAACAAGCAAGTCTTGCTGGACAGCAGGAAAATTTTTCATTACTCACTCACCATCTTCAGCAGTTGTCCTTAGGGAAAAATGGTCAGACACAGCAGCGGTTAAGTGATGAAGAGTTCCAGCTAGCTTTGAGTCTGGGATTACAGGTGCTCAAGAGTGGGGATTTTCAAGAAAAATGGGCTTTAGTAAAGGTGCTACCAAAACTGGGGAAAGCCGTTATTGCTCCGGTGATCAGCATCCTAGAAGATGAAGCACTAGATTTGGAAGTCCGTTGGTTTGCTGGTCGGATCTTAGGTCAGTTTGATGACCCGGCAGTGGTGATGGTGCTAGTCAAATTGCTGAAGGATGGTGAGGATGAAGAGTTAGCCTATATGGCTTCTGAGGCACTGGCAAACATTGGGACTTCAGCGGTGGCGGCTTTAAGCCGTTTCCCAGAATCCCCAGAGGCCAGATTATTGGCAGTGCAAGCCCTGGCTCATATTCACCGTCCGGAAGTGATTGAGCCATTGCTGAGTGTGGTTAATGACCCCAGCTCGGAAATACGGGCTACTGCTATTGAAACCCTCAGTAATTTTCGCTCACCCTCAATTACTCCAGTTCTCCTGAATGCCATAAGCGAT
Organism: Moorena sp. SIO3B2; assembly: GCF_010692525.1. NCBI lineage: Bacteria > Bacillati > Cyanobacteriota > Cyanophyceae > Coleofasciculales > Coleofasciculaceae > Moorena > Moorena sp. SIO3B2. Next base: position 6,312 of record NZ_JAAHHE010000205.1, on the reverse strand, counting down.
CAAGTGGCAGCGGTGAGGAAAGAAGCGGTGATTGGTCTAGGGTTACTACGCACTCTGTTGCCAGATTTAGATCTAGTCAAGCGGATTAAACCATTGCTTTATGACCTGAATTTGGAGGTTTGCCACCAAGCTGCGATCGCACTCGGGCGTTTAGCTACCTTGGAAGCCCATCAAGCGTTAGTTAAGGCACTCCAGTCACCAGCTACACCAATCAGTTTACAAATCGAGATTGTCCGTGCTTTCAGTTGGGAGTTTACTACCAATTCCCTACAACAGTTACAAGCAGTGCTGAGGGAGGCACCCACACCAGTCTGTCGGGAAATCATTAGCGTCCTGGGGATGGTAGAGTCAGACTATTTGAAACCCAAAGCCGCTGAGATTTTGATCGACTTTTGTCAATCAGGGCAAGTGGCTACCGAAGATCACCAAATCAAACAAACTCTAGCCATGTCCCTAGGACAATTAGCTCAATTTAAATCAATACCCTTACTCAAAGACTTGGTGGCAGATTCAGATCACTCCGTGAGCTTGCATGCGATCGCAGCCCTCAAAAAATTCTGATTGTAAATTCTCATTCTAAATTCCCTTTAGTCTAGGGGCGTAAAGCCTTCATGGTCTACCGTTGCTAAGGCTTGCATTTTTTTGTGCTATACTCTATAATTGTGGTTTAATTCAGAAGTGGGCTACCCCTTAACTCAAATCCCTAAGGTGGACTTTAATTGAGGAAAGCCGATCTGAGCCATCCATAGAGACAACAGAAAAATCAATAAAAGCAAAGATATTGCGGAGCAAGCGTGGTTTAAAAGCCAATTATGGGCGTTTGCTTCATGATTTTGCCACAAAAATTTGCTACCATCAAGTACACTCGCGAACCCTAGGGGACGATTTAATAGAAGGCCATTGAGTAGTCCAGCCTCAATTGTTCCTAGACTTGCTCTGTGGATGGAGAAATACGAGTGAATATAAACGACGATACCGTATTCAAAGCACTTCTGAGTTCACTGAACACAAATCCAGGCTTTGACTTTACTAAGCACCAGATTCCAGGTCAAAAGTGCCTCAAAATTGAATCACTAGATCCTAAGCAATCCTCTCTAAAGCCGGAGCTGCTCTATGCTGCTCTAGAGGAACTCTCTACCGGTTTTGAGGAACTCAGCGAGAAGTATGAGGCTTTGCAAGCGGCTTACGCTGTGTTACAAGCACGGCAACAACACTACCATAATTTGTTTGAATTGGCTCCGGAGGGTTACCTGGTAACCAATGCTCAAGGAATTATCCAAGAAGCAAACAGTGCAGCTGCTAGTCTACTGAACGTACAGCAGTATTATCTGGTGGGTAAACCGCTGATGAGCTTTATCAGTGAAGCTGAGTCTAATCGGTTCGACCTCCAACTCCACCAGCTCCAGCAATTGCAAAAGCTCAAGGACTGGCAAGTGGTATTGTGTCCACGGCAAGGTAAACCTGTAGCGGTTGATATGTCAGTGTCTGTCTGTTGTGACTCTCAAGGCAATGTGGTTAGTATCCAGTGGATCATACTTAATGTGACTGGGTTCTAGAACCGCTAAAAGAGCTCGAAGTCAAAGACATCAGGGCTCTACAATCCGGTTTTATCATTACCCTTTCTCTGGAATTGAGGAAATTCCTGAGTAAGATCATCAATTAACTAGCACAGATGGCTGATTGTGCTTCTCTGCTTGGGTTGACAAGGCTAATCCGTTACCCTTACCAGATTTTATCCAGCTTCAGCACGAAACCAGGCAGTACCGACTCATCACCCTTGACCGTAGCCGGATTGTCCAACTGTTCCACTTCTACCCCAGGACGGTAAATATACACCTGACGACTATTTGGGTCAATCAACCACCCCAAGCTAGCGCCATTTGACCTGTACTCCTCCATCTTGTTCTTGAGATCTTTCACCCTATCAGTGGGGGAACGCAATTCAATCACAAAATCCGGGCATATGGGAGCAAATTTTTGCCTTTGTTGAGGTGTTAGGGCTTCCCATCTTTCTAACTTTACCCAAGAGGCATCAGGGGAACGTTCTGCACCATTGGGAAGTTTGAAACCAGTGGATGAGTCAAAACCTACTCCTGTACCGTCCTGTTCCACCCAAGTCCACAACTGACCACCTATACTTAGATTACGTTTTCCGGTTTCACCTCCTGTTGGGGGCATAACAATTATTTCTCCCTCTGATGTCCGCTCAATACGTAATTCTCGGTTAACCTGACAAAATTCAAAAAATTGGTCATCATCCATCTCCAGTGCCGGGGGCATCCTCAGCACAATCGGATTAGTTTCAACAGCTGTGGTGGCGAATGTCATGATTTAGTTGCTTCCCGCACAACAGAGTTTCTTCTATTCTAGTTATTGGTACTTACAGCGGTTTTCAATTCGGTGAGGTACAAATTTCTACGTTTTAGGGAGCAGGGAAGAGGCAAGAGGCAAGAGGCAAGAGGCAAGAGGCAAGAGGCAAGAGTGAAAAAATTCTGTGTACCTCAGGTGCGACCCGTGGCGAATTTAATTCTTAATGGGTCAAGCGCACCTAATAGTTATGAAAAACGCTGTAACTATCAGACCACAATTTGTTTTGTACCGACAAATTCTGTTTCAAAGGTTAAATTCTCATCTTCTAGCAGCATTTCCATTACTTCTCGCAAATTTTCCTTTAACTCGTCTAAGGTTTCTCCCTGAGAATGTGCTCCTTTAAATCCTGGAATATAACCAACGTAGAGATTGGTATCTAAATCTCTTTCAACAATTGCAGTAAATGTTTTCATGAAATTCTAGTTTTTTAATTTAATAAGATCTTCTAGCGGTTTGCGACTTTTCAAGTAGCGTGAGCTTTTAGCTGATGGCTGACGGCTGACGGCTGATGGCTGTTCGCGCTACGTCATAGTCCCTTACCGCCATTCACCGATTAGAACAAAGGGTGCCCAGTAATAGGGATGCTGGTAGTTAGGGTCTTTCAAAACACTTAACTGAGCACGGCGCAGGGCTTCAGCTTTGGTAACGTTCCGTTGAGTGAATTCTTTGTAAAACTGATTCATAAACACAGCAGTTGATTCGTCGTCAATAAACCACAGAGCGCCCAGAATACTGCGGAATCTAGACCTTAGGGCTAATCCGGCTAATCCAAAAGGTTTTTGATTATTCCCTTGAGCACCTTCACAACTACTGAGCACGAGTAATTCAATCGGGTCAAATTTTTCCTGTTCTCTTGAACCCAGTAACTCCTCAAAGTCCTTGGCTGTAATTTTTTTGTCCCAAGCCAATATAAATGTATCTTCTGAAGAAAACTCTCCATTGGTTGCCAAGTGAACTACAGGGAAGGAAGAGGAGTTAAGTGCGTTTTCCAGGGCTTTACTAGTGAAGCTCTGATTGAGTAGGACTGAACTTGGTATCATTGAGCTAATTTTTTCCATCTCCACCTCAACAAAGGGTAATGCTGGATAGCCTTGGCGGGATTCAGAAACTCCAGCAATCAAAGCTTTTAAAGGTTTTTGTTTCTGGGGCTGAGGCTTTAGTATCTGTAAAGCGGGGGTGACAGCAATAGCATATTTTTCTAATAAATACTGCTCACCATCGTGGAGAGCTGCCATGGGAATATTTCCTAGCCTACTATTGGGCACAAATACGATAGTCTTGATGTTGCTTTTAGCTAACTTAGTTTCTGCTGGTTTAATCAGCAATTCGTAAATTTTTGGGGAGAATCTACGCCATAAACGTCTATGCATGATTCGCACTGCCTCTTTAAAACTGCTAAGCGTTTCCTCAACTTCTTCTGCAGATAAAGGTGTTGAGTAGCGGTGCAAGGGTTGACCGGGCAAGTGAAGAATTACTTCCAATCGATTATCCAAAATAATAGGATAGATTACTGCTGCTTGGGAATCAATTTGGTCAATTTCGATTAGATTAGGATTCAAAGGAACTATCTCACGGAAGTTATTGAGTTGAGTCAAATGGAGCGATTCAATAACCTGACGAACTTTTCTAAGAGTGTGCTGGTTAGAACCAGTTTCCTCAGAATCCAAAAGTGACCCAATAAACTCCTGATAAACACTCTCTACAATCTCTATAAAATTAACTTTTATAGCTGGATTTATGCTGCTTAAATCCCTACCTAAGGATTGGATAGTATCAAAAGCCTTACCGTAAGCATACAAGGCTCCTTGAGTATCTCCTTGAGCTGTCATCAAACGAGCTTTGCTCATTAGAGCTTGGGCAAGAATAATTGAGTGATCTAGAGACTTTCTATTATCTGCATTGGCTAATATTTCCAAACTTTCTGAAACTGCCTTATTTGCCTGATCAAACTGTTCAAGTTGCTGATAGGCAATAGCAATATTGGTCAGCAGCATGGCTTGTTTTAGTTCATAGTCTTGAATCTCAAAGGAGAGAGCTGCTTGTTTTCTGGCTCTTTTTGCCTTAGAGCGCTTATTGGCTTTGTAAAGTTTTACAGCAAGTTCAGAGAGCTGCGATACATTTTGAAATTCTTGCTTTACCTGGTTAAGTTCTATCTTGGCAGAATCAACCTGGCGATTCGCGTTTACCAATAGAATTACTGTTAGTATTCCAGAAATACCAGCTCCCAATAACGCTAAAATTAAGACACCTAATCCGAACCGCATCTGCCCTTTGGCTTTCCGATTCGCCTCAGTTAGTACCAGATTTCTCTTCTGGGCAGCTTCCCTATCTTTCCTCTCTCTCTCTAATGCTGCAAATCGCTCTTTTTGAGCAATTTGCTCCTCTATCTGCTTTTTCTCACTTGCTGCCAGAAACTGCTGATCTAAATAACTTAAATTCTTACCCTTTGCCCAAGCTTGAGCATTCTTTAGAGTTTTACCCCGCAACAATAGTGACTGATCCTGACAATCTGACGCCACCCAAGCCCTAAAGGCTTCCGAATAGGGACGTAACTGGGCTAATTCTTGCTTAATCCAGTCCTGATTAAAGACTTCACGGTAGATCGGGTTATACACTTTAAGCACTGGAGAGGTTCCAAGTCTGTGCTTGACCACTAACCCAGATAACTGTAACTTCCCCTCCTCAAAACTGTTATTAGCAACAACTTCCCCCTGCTGCCACACCTGCTGATACAATTCCAACAAATAGGCAGCCCGTTGCTCATTACAAAGAATGCGATCGCGTATGGTCTTCAAGTGTTCCGGTTGATCGGTAGCTTCCCAGTTGTCGATAAAATGCGATCGCACCAACCTCTCAATCCATTCCTTCTCCCTCTCCTTCTCCCCCCTTATTAAGGGGGGTTGGGGGGGATCCAAACTTGTTAAGGGCTTCTCAATCGATTTATTCTCCCCCCTTATTAAGGGGGGTTGGGGGGGATCCAAACTTGTGAAGGATTGGGGGGGATCCAAACTTGTGAAGGATTGGGGGGGATCCCAACACCCAGAACTAACCACCAACTGACAGAGCTTTTGAGTAAGAAACGGTTGTCCTCCTGTCCACGTTACTATCTCCTCGATAACAGCTTGGGGGTTACTGACGTTTCCCTCCAATCCCTTGACTAACGGCTCAACTTCATGGAGTTGAAAGCCATGTAACTCAACTGCTCGTCCAATATTAAAGGGGGTGCGGTCTTTATCTGCTATTAAATCCCCTGGTGTCGCCACCCCCAACAGCACAAAACTGATGCGATTATAGGCAGAATTTTCCGCCCGTTTGTTATAACAGGCTCGAATTAGGGCAAAGAAGTCATCTTTAAACGCCAGTTGCAGAACGCTATCAATTTCATCAATAAAAATAACAATCCGTTCGGCAATTTGGATCAGTAATACCTCTTCGATAAACTCCCGAAAAAGCTGTACTGGGGGAATATCTTTGTGCTCATTGAGCCAGCTGCGAAATGATAATTTCTCCTGTAGACCGAATCGGTTAATCAGAGTTTTGGTTAAGCCGCCATACCATTTCTCTGGGGTAACCTGTTGGGTTCCTAATTCCGTAATATCAATGGATGCACAAGCCACCCCGTGGTTTTGCAGCCGTTTCATGGTTCGCACTCTCAGGGAAGACTTCCCCATTTGGCGGGAATTCAAGACATAGCAAAACTCTCCAGCCAGCAACTGCTGATAAAGTTCCCCGTCAGCGGTACGCACCACATAAGTACTAGCATCGGGTGGTAGGCATCCCCCAACCTGATAGGCTCCTGTACTCATAGCAGTTCTCCTAGGTGGTCTCTAAAATACTGTCGATATAAATTACAACTGGCCATGACCTGATTGCCTTGCTTTTTCACTAGCCCCATGCTGTACAACTGATAGGCTGCGATCAAGTCCAGATGCACAGGAGCGT
>NZ_JAAHHE010000204.1:3807-11651 GCF_010692525.1 Moorena sp. SIO3B2 | reverse complement strand
TTACTATTGCGTCAAGCGCGTCATAACCTTATTGGACCGTTCCACAAACGCCTTCATGCCTTCGGCATCAAAGCCTTTCTGAGCCATCAGTGCCAGGTCATAGACATGCTGACAAATCATGCTAGCCAATTCCGCTGAGGGAGACTGACCGCCACTCTGAATAATACTGCCTTGACTGAGGTTGACTAGATTCTGAATCAGTGGGTGGGTGGTATTGACCACTAAAATATGTTCCTCTGGAAACTGCACCGACTCCTGCTGCATCATGGCAGTCATTTCCTGTAGACGGCGCATGGCTTCCGGCAACAATACCATTGCCGGTGGGGTGCCTTGGGGGTCATCAGACTTCAGGGCTTGAGTCCGGACATTGACCTTAGGCTTATTAATGGCTTGCTCAAACAGTTCCTTAATCAGGTCAGAACGGGTTTTGTTGGTCTTCGGGTCAACAATCTCTTTTTCCTGCTCCTTATCAACAAGGGTATCATCCAAGTCTGAATCCACCCGAGAGAACTTAGCCTCTGTATATTCCCGTTCCAAGAAGCTAATGTAGTGGGTGTCGATAAAGGAGTCCATAAATAGGACTTCTAACCCTTGATTTTTGTGCAGTTCTACATAAGTGGCTTGGCTAGCCTCATCAGTGCAATAGAATACCCGATTTTCGTGATTTTCTTTATTGCGCTCTAGATACTCTTTGATAGTAGTGTAGGGTTGAGAAGAGGAAGACTTGCCCTGTTCGGTGCCCTCATCCGGGGTGACATCCTCCCAAGCATCCCCATCTTGGGATTGCACTTCTACCTTAGGGGTGTCAGTGCTTGGAGCTTCCGAACTTTCCACCGGTTGATAGGTGGTGCGGAAGATCACAATATCTTCTACTTGTTTCTTAAACTTATCGCTATTGAGGCAGCCAAACTTAACAAATGTACCCACATCTTGCCAAGAACGGATGTACTCATCCCGCTCATCCTGGTACTGTTGCTTTAAGCGATCGCCAACTTTTTTAGCAATAAAGTCACCAATCCGAGCCACTGTCCGGTCTTTGGTCAGAGCAGAACGGGAAACATTCAGGGGAATATCAGGGCTATCAATCACCCCTCGCAGTGGCATTAGGAAGTTAGGAATTACTTCTTCACAGTTGTCACTGACAAACACTTGATTACAGAAAAGCTTGATTTGCCCCTTAGTCACATCCACGTCTGGCTTCAGTTTAGGGAAATAGAGAATGCCATCAAGCAAGAAAGGATAATCTGTGTTTAGATGTACCCACAGCAAGGGTTCATCTTGGAACGGGTAAAGATAGCGATAGAACTCCAGATAGTCTTCTTTGGTCAGGTCTCTTGAGGATTTCTTCCACAGTGCCTCATGCTTGTTGATCACCTCATCTTCCAGCTTGATGGGCACTGCCATGAAATCACAGTAGGATTTCACTAGCTGGCGAATCCGTGAGGGTTCTAAGTACTCCTGTTCCTCCTCTTGCATGGTGAGGGTAACAGTAGTACCCCGTTCCGTCCGCTCTGAATCCGATAGTTCAAAGGCTGGAGAACCATCACAGCTCCAATGAACGGCTGTTTCCCCTGATTTATAAGAGAGGGTATCAATTTCTACCTTCTGAGCCACCATGAAAGCAGAGTAGAAACCCAATCCGAAGTGACCGATAATCTGTTGGTCAGCTTGCTTTTGGTACTGCTGGATAAATTCTTCAGCGCTAGAAAAAGCAACTTGATTAATATACTTTTTCACCTCATCGGCAGTCATCCCAATGCCGTTATCCGAGATGGAGAGAGTTTTTTTATCCTTATCAATGGTAATTTTAATTTCCGGGTCTCCCACATCCCCGTCAATCTCCCCAGAATAAGAGACCATCTTCAACTTCTGGATGGCATCCACTGAATTGGAGATCAGCTCCCGCAAGAAGATTTCGTGATCGGTGTAGAGAGACTTCTTGATAATCGGGAAGATATTCTCAGTATGAATCGTGATTGTGCCTTGTTCCAGTACAGTCATCAGTTCTTCGCACCTCCAATTAGTTGTTTACAAGTAAGCCCGTTGAACGTTTTAGGAGTCGGACTTTTCGGGCAGTAAATTGTCCTATCCGTTTCCAATTGATATCGCTAACGGAAACCTGTTTTGCTGTCTCGCCACTCACCCAACCATGGGTTATCTTTCCGGCTTTAACAGCTTCAACGTAGTCTCCTTTACGAAAACCATGACTAGTAGTGGTTCCTCCGTATTTACGCCGCTTTCCACATGCACGAAAATTCAACAGGTGTAATTGACGACGAATTATAGGAGCACGTCTAATAACAGAAAACAAAGCGTTAGTTATATTGCAGTTTTCTGGGATACTCAATTTACCTTTACTGTGATAGTAATTCTTGCGCCGCAAGAAATGAGTAGCAGCTAAAGCTATTCCATCTATTGCATGAGTGTTGACTGTCTGCCGACTTTTGTCGGTTTTGTCTTTGACCAGTCCTAGAGCTTCCCTTTTTAGAGCAGTCTCCCAGCCTTGTTTTTGAGTGACTGGAGCTATTTTTTCTAGCTGAGATATTGACCAATATTGGCCTACCATGACAGGAGAAAAACCTTTGTCTCCTCTAGCCTTTACTACCTCATAGACAATAGCTTTTACTGGGTATAAAAGGCTAAGCTCTTTGGCCACCCTTTGCTCTAACTTGCGATTTGCTCGAATTGAAGGAGGTACCTTTTTGTTTACTCTGTTTGAGAATCGCTTTTGTCTATGAGACCTTTGAGAGTAAGGTACCCTGCGATCTATTCGACGACTTCTGCGAGTTTTTTCGGCGAAGCCGACGCTACGCGAACGCATCATTCGTCTAGTATCCATGCGTTCGCGAACCTTCTTGTATGGCAAAACTAAATGTCCCGTCCAAAGAGTGGCTTTGTTTGACTGAACAGCAATGCCAGAAAACATCTTTCCAGGGTCAATCCCAATAGCAATATCCTGAGTTTGTTCCTCAGATGGTTGGTTAACTAACTGAACAGCAAAAACATTTAGATCGTTTTGGTAAATAACAGCTAAACCTTGATTAAGCCAACGTCGAGCACGAGATGCTTTTGTAGGCATCAATGGTCTTCCATCAGGTGAAATAACTGGAACTCGTAACATGGTGATAAACCTCACGAGAAAAGTATTTGGGCACTTGACCCGTCCCCTGGACCACCGAATTTAAGATGTCCTGTCTAACAGCGACTGACAACACAGTCTTGAAGAGACTTGAACTGGGGAAGCATCCAAGCGTTCGTTCCAAAATTCGGCTCAAATGGTCTAGTCAAACACGCATAATTGGTTGTTTATGCAAGCCCCATCCCTCAACAGGGTGGGGTTATTGACTGGTATAGCTACATTTATATGAATGTCCCTTTAACGATTCTGAGGGATTATTTTTGATACGACATATGGGGTTGTCCACCGATAGGGATTCGGATTTCCGTATCTTGAGGAAGACTAGTGAAGTTGTAAGCCTATGCGCGAAGCGCACGGGTGCGCGTTCAACGTTCAGCGGTCAGCGGTCAGCGGTCAGCGGTCAGCGGTCAGCTATTTTATTCAACAGCTGTTCGGTTTAGTGTGGCTTTTCGCCTTTAGCTGTTCCGTGTAGCATGCCCCTAGCCCATAGGCTGATCGCTGATAGGTGAACGCGATCGCACCTCAAGTAGCGCTAATCGCTGATAGTTTAATTATTGAAAATCCACTAGTCATCAATATCCAGGCTAGCATATTGAGCGAAATCACCTAAATATTTTCCTTGACCTTCTGCTGCTTGCTGGATACCCCGTTTCACCTGCGCCAGGGTTTCGGGATTTTGCCATAACCACTGTTCTTCTTCTGGAATTGGGTCGAGTAGGATTTGTCCTGTATCGTTAATCAATACTCGGTAGACTTTTGCCTTAGCTTGCGGTCCTAATTTTAAACAAAATTGGTCATCAATTTGGGCAGCATTCTCAATTACCTGGAAGTTTTGGTTAAGAATCATTTTTACTAGCCTATTAGCTAGCTAGATATATACACTAGTTTAGTCTAGTCTGGTGAATAAGCCCACTTGTCTTGAGTGCGATTGACCACAGGTCACGCTACGGGATTGACCACAGGTCACGCTACGGGATTGACCACAGGTCACGCTACGCGATCGCTACACACCCCACACCTGATAACCCACAACAGCTTCAGGGTTTATACTGGTAAAAATCCGATAAATGTTCCTCCATTTGGTGATTCAGATAATCAATATCTTCGTTATTTAAATATTCAGTAAATCCTCCAACTTTTCCTTTACGAGTTTTGTAAGACTCTTGATCTTGCTGGTCAGTTGGTGTCAAACGATCCGATTTAAATGTCCGGTTTTTTTCCATCTGGCGCATATTCTTAAACGAGGCAAAGTTGACAGCTTCTTCAATTACTTCATCCTGAACTGATTTAACTCCTAAAAACTCTAAAACCCGCCTCAGTTCTTTTTGGGTATTTGTTTTGATATCTTCATAACGCACCAGCAGAAAATCTTTCGGGAGATGGCGATTAGCTTCCCATATATTGTAATAGCTAATTAAAGTATCAAAGCTCCCCACTGACTCATGGATGAAGCTATGCAAATCCCCTTCATAGGGTTTAATTCGTTCAGCATACTGCTTCAGAGAGTCTACTTGCTGCATGATGTGGGCATAGTGTCCCACCCGTTTAGTATGTTCAAAATAGATAGATACTACTACATCCCTAGGGTCTCGGACTAATAAAATTACTTTAGCATTTTTATAGTTGGCTTTACTTTGAACAAGTTCATCAGGCTTTTTCCATTCTGGTTCATCATCATGAATAACTCGAATTTTTGGGACATCAGGGTGCAATGGCGCTAAGGTTTCCAACTCCAAAATTCTCTCCATAATTTTGGGGTCAGTTAGCTCTAAGTGCTTTTCTAGTGCCCGTCCAATCATCAATCTGAGCCAAGTTCGTCCAGATTTAGGAAATGAAATCAGATAGGCATCTACTGACCGTTGATCATACCAACGCACTAGACTAGTTATTAGAGGCTTTTGAGCCATTCGTCCTAGGAATGTTCCTAGTTTTCGTCTTCCTTCTGGTGGTAGTTTGCTCTTGACAAAAGACCAAGCACCAACAAGGATTGATCGCACTAAAATCGCGTTAAGTATCATAATTATTTTAGAGAGATTTAGTTGACAAAATGGAACAGGAAGTCGGGAGTCGGGAGTCGGGAGTCGGTTATATTAGGAAAAATATCGATTTTTTTGGTGTTTTTTTTATCAATCATAATTTCAATGGTTATGGACTTGATTAACTCTTGCCTCTAGCATGCCTCTTGCCTTTATTTTTGCTTTCCCTTAATTAACTTGCCACAATGAATTCACTTGGAATAGGATATTGTAATTAGCAGCTAACCAGATAGATTAACAAAGTTTTTTATTCCCTGTTCCCTATTCCCTATTCCCTGTTCCCTGTTCCCTGAGCTATACAATTTAACTATATACCGATAATAAATCAATCCGCAATACCATGACTAAAGTTTTTATAATCTGTTCTGGTCTGGGTCATATCCAGCGGGGCTATGAGTCTTTTGCCGAAGAGTGCTTCAGCGCTTTATCCCAGGAATCATCTCTTGATATCACCCTGTTTAAAGGAGGAGGTAAGTCTAAAGACAAAATGATTACATTATGGAATCTGCCACGGTATAGCTGGATGGCAGCTCAACTGGGAAGATTGGTTAAGCAATTAAGTGAATTTTTAAAAAAAGGTGACTATTTTGTCAGACAAGAAGGCTACTTTATTGAACAAGCATCATTTACCTTAAGTTTATTATCCCATATATATCGTGAACGTCCAGAGGTAATTTACTTTAGTGATGATGGCTTAGGCTATCTACTGTGGCACTGGCGGCGTTTGACAAAACAGAATTATAAGCTGCTTTTCCGTAATGGAGGAGCCTTATCCCCTCCTTTTTCCCGTTGGGATCATGTACAGCAGTTAACACCAATTCACTTTAAACAGGCGTTAAATTATGGAGAGCCTGCTGAGAAACAAAGTCTACTTCCTTCTGGATTCTTTATCCCTGCGAAATTACAGATACTGTCACCATTAGAAAGAGAGGGGTTACGAGAAAAATTAGGACTACCGAAACAGCAACCGTTAATTCTTTCTGTGGCAGCAATTAACAACTCTCACAAGCGCATGGATTACATTATTCATGAAGTAGCGAGTTTACCAAAACCTAGACCATTCCTATTATTATTAGGTCAACAGGATGCTGAATCACCGGAAATTATTCAGCTTGGCCAAGAGCTATTAGGGCTTAATCAGTTTCAAGTGCGAACTGTTGCTCGTGAGCAAGTAAAGGATTACTATCAGATTGCTGATCTTTTCGTCTTAGCGTCTCTCCATGAAGGATTACCACGAGTAATTGTTGAGGCAATGTCCCATGGTTTACCTTGTTTAGCTCATGATTATGACATTACTCACTTTGTTTTAGGCAATGAAGGATATTTAGCGAATTTTGAATTAACTGGAAGTTTAGCTAATCTAATTTCTCAAGTGTTGGGGGAAGGTTATAACCAAAGTAAGCGTGAAAATTGTCATCGTACGGTCTATGATCGGTTTAGTTGGCAGCAGTTATCGCCAGCCTATGTTGATATGATTCAACGGTGTAGATTAATGGCAAAGGGAACAGAGAGTAGGGAGTCGGGAGTCGGGAGTCGGGAGTCGGGAGTCGGGAAATTATGATTTTTAAGATTTACTGTTGTCGAGGTTTTCGGTAATATTACTCCGAAAAAAAACTCGATGCTCAGCAAAGATACGCTACGCGATCGCTAACTTGTTATTACAATTTTAGCTAACCAATTTTATCGGTAATTTTAATAAAAAAAAACGCGATTGACCTGCATGTCACTCTACGCGATCGCTTCCGATTTTTTACTGATTCCCGATTCCCGATTCCCGATTCCCGATTCCCTCGTTTCCTTTAAATTATCCCTCAAAAAAAAATTATAAAAACCCTTGACAATATGTTTTGTAATCATTATGATTATATTTATAAACCTAAAAAGAGTTTTTCGACTATGCATCACAATTTTCGGCCAAATTCAGACAATAATCCAGAGCATATCACTCCGAAGATTACTCCTGAGGAGTTTTCCGAAAAAGAATTCCTTGTTCCGTATATTCTGAAGGGAACTCGCCAGCAAATAAGCAATACAATGCATATCCTTAATGCCATGGGCTATGCACAGCTTTCGGAGTGGAGTCCTCTTCAACCCACTGGAATTCCAGGCCAATTTATTACGATCATGAGGAGATACTGGATTTGGCGTTAACACCTTGTCTTGATGCAGTCGCTCATGGGGGAAACCCCCAAGACCGCGCTGCATCGCTAAATTTCTGGGGGGGAAACCCCCCCCGGCCAAAGGCTCCGGTCTGTTCGCTACGCGAACAGATAGGTGAGAAAATTCAGTGCATAGTCGAAAATTCCTAGCCGTGGAAAGTATTTCTGCGGCTATTTTTTTGGGTTAGCAGGTTTAAGGTTAGGATGTTGAAGGTTAGCAGGTTTAAGGTTATTAGTGTTGAAGGTTAGCAGGTTTAAGGTTAGCAGGTTTAAGGTTAGCAGGTTTAAGGTTATTAGTGTTGAAGGTTAGCAGGTTTAAGGTTAGTAGTGTTGAAGGTTAGCAGGTTGAAGGTTAGTAGTGTTGAAGGTTAGTAGTGTTGAAGGTTAGGATGTTGAAGGTTAGTAGTGTTGAAGGTTAGGATGTTGAAGGTTAGTAGTGTTGAAGGTTAGCAGGTTGAAGGTTAGCCATCAGCATTCAGCCAAAGACCTTGGCCTTCGGCTGAATGCTGA
>NZ_JAAHHE010000204.1:0-3097 GCF_010692525.1 Moorena sp. SIO3B2 | reverse complement strand
AGCCACATATCCCAATCTTCTGCCTGGGTTAGGGATTCATCAAATTGACCAACTGTGTCAAATGCTTTCCTACGAATTAGGACGTTAGAACCATTTTCCAAAAAATCTGTTAGCAACAGCTGAGGATAAACATTACCATTGAGAGTGATATGGTTACCTCGCCGCAAAAACTGACCTGATTCATCAATGTAATCTGTCCAACTATAGGCAACGGCGGCTTGGGGGTTTGCTTGTAAGGCGTTTAACTGGAACTCTAATTTATCCGGATGCCAGAGATCATCGGCATCTAGGAACGCAATATAGTCCCCTGAAGCATGGGATAGTCCACGATTACGAGCTCGGTTGACACCCGCATTGGGATAGGAAAAAATTTTTAAGCGAGCATCTTTGATACTAGAAATTATTTCCCCTGTCGAGTCTTGGGAGCCATCATCAATGACAAGTATTTCAAAATCCGTAAATGTCTGATTTAAAACCGATTCAATCGTCTGTTTGATAGTTTTTTCGTCATTATAAACTGGTATAATTATAGATATTAAAACCATATTATATTGACTTAGTTCTGTAGTTGATTAGCCCCTGAATAGTTTCTTCTGGAGCATTTTGCTGCTTCAAATAGTTTTTGAGAGTTGTTTCAGTTTTACTCAATAGTAAAAAATCACTGACTAACAGTTTAATAACTTGCCTAACATATAAAATAGCATACCTCCAGAAAGGGACATGTTGTGAGTCTTGATAAATTATATTGACCATATGCCAGATATTATAATTTGACTTTAAATTAGTGAATCCTTTCAAAATTTGGATTCTTTTGGCTGTATTCGGTTGGAGATACCATTGTAGTAAAGGGGGCATATAACGAATCAAGTCATTTAAATTATAATCAGTAGTGGCTTGGAGCTTACTTGACAAAATTACATTAAATCCTGATTTATTAGCACGACTAACAAACTCAAAGTCACCGCCGTAATGCCGGAATCTATCAGCATCTGGAAACCCAAGTTTATCGACGACTACTCTGGGGATGATAGCTATATTACCATTTAGGGTATCGACTGACCTAGCCTCTGCTGTAGCAAAATAATCCATACTCCGAATTGGCTGTTTTTTATGCATTCCACTGAACACAATCCAATCGGAATAGGTTTTATCCCGGACAATACCCCCAACAATTGTATTATTGTACAGTGGAGACTGACAAATATCAATCAGGTTGTTAAGGAAATTGTCTGACAGAGAAATATCATCATTTAGCCACACTAGGTAATCGGAGTCTAATTTATCTATGGCATAGTTCATGCCGAGACAAATTCCACCTGTCCACCAAAGATTGCCATCTCCTTCAATTAAGTAAACATTGGGAAATTGACGTCTAATCATTTCTCTGGTGCCATCTGTGGAATCATCATCTACTATGATGACTGAGATAACTGAGATATTATCGGTATTTGCTTGAGGAATTTGCTGAAAAATTTGACTCAGAATATTCTGAGTATAGTGTTGCCTATTTCTAACTGGAATAATTAAGGATATTTGGGTCATGATAGCAAAGGGAATAGGGAATAGGGAATAGGGAGTCGGGAGCGGTGCGACCCGTGGCGAATTTAATTCGACGACTGTAAGCGCACCGAGGGAGTCGGGAGTCGGGAGTCGGGAGCAGAAAAAAAATCTGAAAAATACTGTTATTTAGTAAGCATTTAGCCGTCAGTTGTCAGGCGTTAGTTTAAAATAAACCTATGCAGGCCTATGGCCACGCTATGGGAACGGGACAATTTAATAGTTCGAGATTTTAGAGAATTGAAAGTCTGGAGATTTGCCCATCAAAGCATTAAGCTGATAGCTGATAGCTGATAGCTGATAGCTGATAGCTGATAGCTGATAGCTGATAACTTAGGTTATTTATTATAAGGATTGTGTAAAAGCTTTCTAATAGTAAAAAATGGACTGAGGAAACTGCCCCAGAAGAATTCTAGTTGAAAGGCGGCAATGAGATTAGTTTTAAATTGTCCTCGATACTTAAGGAAATGTAGGATAAATCGGCGCAAATTTCCCAATAAGGTTCTGGTAATTACTATAGGCTTTTGCCAAAAGGTAGTATTAATCAGACGGAGCTGACAGGTAGCTAAACCACAACCACGAGCGAGAGTGAGTAAGTAATCTCTCTGAAGACGCCAGTGGGGAATCTTATGATAGCTATGCATGGCGGGGTTATACCAAATTTCCCAACCTGCTTTGTACATATATAGCAATGGCTCATAATCATCTCCCTGCACGAATAATCCGGGCAGTTTGCCTGTCAAACTGGGACGAGGTGGCACACTATCGAGCCAAGCTTGTCTACGAACGACTAAGCTTGCCCCTGGGGGTAGTCTGATGTGTTCAGGTTGAAAGGGATGGGGGTTTGGTCCATGTTCCCGAATTGCCAGAAATTGCTTGATGGGTTCAAAATTTTCTGGGGGTTCGACTTCAAAATCACCATGAATTTGACCACTGTAGGCTCCTGCCTTAGGATACTCTTGACCAAAGCCATAGGCTGCAGCAATCCAGTTGGGATCAGGTAAATTGTCATCATCTAAAAAACCGATTAATTCACCTTTAGCCTCCTGGACAGCTCGCAACCTGGCAAATGCTGATCCTTGTTCGAGTTCAAAACAATATCTTAAGGGGACAGATACATCCCAATTGCTTTGATAGTTCTGAATAACTTGGGCAGTATCATCGCTACTATTGTTGTCAACGACAATAATTTCCCAACTGATCGGGTTTAGGAAAGTTTGCGATCGCAGTCCCTGGAGCAGTAATGGTAAACGCTTCGCCCCATTATAGGTCGGAATCGCTACAGTGAAGTCAACAGACATAGAACTAGCTCATTTGGCTTTGTTAGGAAATCACCACAAATTGGCCAATTTGGCTCAACTAAGAGAACCATAATTTGATATCCTGAGATATCGTGATTGGTGATTTGAGATTGATGGAGAGAACCTCCTTCACCCACTCAATCATAATTATGATCAAATAAACAACTCTATTTTCCTAGAATTCAAGGGCGATCTCATTGGCCAGCATGGGTGAACTTACCCATATAACTCGTGGTCTA
>NZ_JAAHHE010000203.1:0-11677 GCF_010692525.1 Moorena sp. SIO3B2 | reverse complement strand
TCGGGAATCGGGAATCGGGAATCGGGAATCGGGAATCGGGAATCGGGAATCGGGAATCGGGAATCGGGAATCGGGAATCGGGAATCGGGAATCGGGAATCGGGAATCGGGAATCGGGAATCGGGAATCGGGAACACAGAAGAGCCAAGAGCCAAGAGCCAAGAGTGAAAAAATCTTGTGTATCTGATTAGACTAGAAAGCGCTATACTTCCCTAATTTCCCAGACTCCCAGACTCCCTATCTCCCTATCTCCCCATTTCCCCATTTCCCCATCACCGGATTAGGGGGCATCCTGCCATTCTGGGGTCAGGGTGCGGTAATCGTAGTTTGCGACACCGGGATGACAAGTAACACAGGTTTTAACCCCAAAGGGTCGAGGGATTTTGACTCGGGGATGCAGGGCATTGAAATAACGGGATTGGGTCATACGATAAGGGACTTCTTCGTCTTTGTTATGGGGACGGGAGAAGTCTCGCAAGTATTGCCAGGTCAGCAATAAACTTGGACCAAGCAGTCTTCGGAGTTGCGTACCATAATGTTCCTGTGGCTCTAACAATAACCGACGCCAGGTTTCGGTAGGCAATACTTCTGGTGGCAAAGCAATGTGACAAGCGGAACAGTTTTCTAGGTAAAGGTCTTTGCCTAATTTGTAGCGTTTGGACACTGGGTCCATGGATGCGATTACTTCGGTGGGGGTGGAGGTAACTGTTTCTGGCTCAATCGTATATCCTACGGCTCGCTCCAGTCCCCATCCTATGCTAATACTCCAAAAAATTAGCAATAATAACAGAACCCAAGGTGAACGTCTACGGTTTCGCCTTGGGCTTCTTGAGTTCAAAAATTTGGACATACCTCACACACAACACTCTTTAAGGGATTGGTACAGAGCGCAACAATTGCTCAACAATGGGCTGAGCACGACGCCCCCCCGAGGTAATGAGACGATGGGACAGTACATAAGGTGCCAGGAACTTGATATCATCTGGGATGGCATAATCTCGACCTTCCACAAAGGCTAGTGCCTGGGTTGCCCGTTGTAAAGCAATGGTACCGCGAGGACTGACTCCTAAGGTGACATCTTCGGCGGAACGGGATGCTCTGACTAAATTGAGCATATACTCTTGTAGTGACCGTTCTACTTTGACCTGCTGACAAAGATGCCGTAATTCTAATACTTCATCGGTGGTGATACAGGGGGTGAGCTCGGAAACCATCATTCCTTCTAGATGGCGTTGCAACATCTGGAGTTCTTCTTGTTCTGTGGGATAACCTAGGGATAAAGATAATAGGAATCGATCCATTTGGGCTTCTGGCAAGGGGAAGGTACCTTGATATTCCACTGGGTTTTGGGTGGCAATCACGAAAAAGGGCTGAGGTACGGGACGCGATCGCCCATCTACGGTTACCTGCTGCTCTTCCATTACTTCCAATAAGGCTGACTGGGTCCGGGGTGTGGCTCGATTAATTTCATCGGTTAGCAAGACATGGGTAAATACTGGACCTGGCAGAAATTCAAATTCACCACTGCGCTGATTCCAGATATTGGTTCCTGTGATATCCGTAGGTAATAGGTCAGGGGTACATTGAATACGTTGAAATTTCCCATCTATGGAACGGGCTAGGGATTTCGCTAGTAGTGTCTTGCCCACACCAGGGACATCTTCCAGCAAGGCATGACCCCCAGCCAATAGGGCCACGATCACTAGACGAATGGCATCTGCTTTACCAACAATCACACGACCGAGATTTTCCTGGAGCTGTTGAATTCTTTGTCTCATAGAGCAGTGTTCAATTGGGTGAGGGATAAATTATTGGAGGGAGCAGGGAGCAGGGAACAGGGAACAGGGCAAACATCCCCCTATCTCCTATAAGCTAGCAAGGGTTTTCGGAAAATGGGAAAGATTTTGATAGGGCTTATCATACTTATGAGGTACAGGAGGTACAGTCAAGTTTCTTACCCCGACTCCCGATTCCCGATTCAAATGTAAAAAACCTACCCTGATCAGGTGGGTGATCCCCCCTAACCCCCCTTAATAAGGGGGGAACAAGAGCAAGATCCCTATTCTTCTTCATCCATGGGTAGACTTTTATCAAGAAAAATTAAAAACTTAGCATCAGGCATGAGATGTTTCATGGCTTGCGAATAGCTCCTGGCATCAGAAGGGCTGCAGAACCGAGCGAAAACTAATGGTGGCCTGCCTCGCAATAGGCGAATCATGACCCACGGTTGTAAGCTGGGACTATAGGACATAATTTAGGTATCTCCTTTAAAGGGGAGCCAGAGCCAGCCTTGGGCGTGTACATCTTCGGGCTGGCTCTTACTTTTGTATCTCCATTTTGAGTATAGCACAAAAAATATTTAATTATAGCATATTTTGAAAAGTTTTGTAACAAATTCCTTTAGGGAGTGGGGAATCGGGAGTCGGGAATCGGGAATCGGGAATCGGGAATCGGGAATCGGGAATCGGGGGTGTGGGGGGAAATGGGAAATATTTTGATAGGGTTTCTGATACTGATTTGGTCTTGGGGTTTAGCTGTGGGATTAGCGATCGCATAAAGGATTAGCGATCGCATCACTAATACAAAAGCGATCGCATCACTAATACAGAAGCGATCGCATCACCCATACAGAAGCGATCGCATCACCCATACAGAAGCGATCGCATCACGAAAGCGCGATCGCATCACCAATACCAAATTTTCAGCATTGCTGAGGGACTGAATGAATAGGAGTGGGGTAGGCATCCTGCCTGCCGGAAAACTTTCACAGGCAAGATGCCTGTTCCACCAAGATCCCTGCTCCCGATTCCCGATTCCCGATTCCCGATTCCCGATTCCCGATTCCCGATTCCCTTAACCAAAAAAATCCCTAGCGGTTTCACAGTCTTTCTGAATTTGGGCTTTGAGCTGGTCTAGGGAGGAAAATTTTTGTTCGGAGCGGATAAATTGCTTGAGGCTTACGGTTAGGGTTTTGCCATATAAGTCTCCGGACCAATCGAATAGATGAACTTCGACGGTTAAACTGGTGCCCTTGACCGTGGGGCGCATACCAATATTCATGACACCAGGATGGGAGGATAAATTGGTGTCTAGGTTAGAGGATTCAGGGCCATGGGAGACTTCGACGCAGTAAACCCCTAGCTTAGGCAAAAATTTGTCTGGGGGTAAGTGGAGGTTAGCGGTGGGAAATCCAATGGTTCTACCGAGTTGTTGACCTTTCTCTACTATTCCGATTAGGGTGTATGGCCGTCCTAGAAATCGGTTGGCTTTGTCGATATCCCCTTGGGCTAAGGATTGGCGAATGCTGGAACTACTGATCCGTTGGTCTTGACGTTTGTACAAGGATACGATATGGACGGTAATACCGTAGGCGGAGGCGATCGCATCCAAATCCGTTGCGGTGCCAGCTCGCTTATGGCCAAAGCAAAAATCCTCTCCCACACTGACTTGCTGTGCCTGGAGTTGCTCGACTAAAATCTTTTCCACGAATTCCTGGGGACTCAGGGAAGCTAGCTCCCGGTTAAAGGGTAATAGGGCTAACTGTTGCACACCCAAGGCACTCAACTGTTGTGCTTTTTCTGTTGGTGGTGTCAGCAGCTTCCAGGCTTGACCAGAAAAGAATTCTCGGGGGTGGGGATTGAAGGTGGCTACTGTGGGATAGATTAGTTCTAGATTTGGGTCTAGATTTGGGCCACTGGTTTCCGGGTTACTAAATTGCTCAAGATTGGATGATGTCAGGGCTTGAGCTTGAGCAGTTACTGCCGTTGGCAAAATGGGAGCAATAACTTGCTGATGCCCCAAATGGACGCCGTCAAAGTTTCCAAGGGCAACAGCGGTTGGTGTTAATGCGGTAGTTAGAGATGATGTAATCCACACGCTTAATATTTTGACATATTTCGCCCGTGGTAGCCAATGGATGGTAATTACCCTATCAGCTATCAGCTATCAGCTATCAGCTATCAGCTTTCAGCTTTCAGCTATCAGGTACACGGGATGTTTTACCTCTTCCCTCTTCCTTCTTACCTGATATATGCTCAGAAGCTCCCATTCACCCAATAATTTGTACCTCACCCAATTGAAAAATGCTGACGGCTGACAACTGACGGCTGTTCGCGTAGCGTGCGCGTAGCGCATATGCTTACTATTAACTCATTTCAATTTAAATTCACCATCAACCACTTCCACCAGGACAGGTTCACTCTGACGCTCCCCTTGGTCAGTAAACTGCAAAGGTAACCCTGAGGTATCACTCGCTACAAGATTAACCTTGCGGAGTCTGTCGAGAACTTTCTCGCGAGAGGCGTCCTGGAACAAAGCCTGAATCAAGGCTTGAGTAGCATCGAAGCTTGTGGCAGTGCGCCAGTTAACATCTCCTCGCCATAGTTCCCTAGCTGCTGTAGAAAAGTTTTTTGCCTGTGGTGATTCCCTAAACCAGGGGACTGCGATAGTCAACCCTTCAACCCCTTGTTCACGCTCTTGCCAGGTTTTACTACTATATAACGTATCCCCACCGAACAACCTCAGCCCTTGCTGATCTCGGTTGTTGGGGTTAGGGTTTAGGTTAGCGTTGGCTTTAGCAATATTAACAGCTGTATCAATGTATTCCACGCTGGGGAATAACATGGCGGCCTTGACTTGATCTTGATAGAGACTTATTTCGACTTCTTCTGTTATATTAAAGTCGGATTTGTTTAATTCAATCTTCCGAACCACCTTACCCCCTAGTTGTTCAAAGTCTCTTTTAAAAAAGTCTTTGAGACTATTGCTATAGACACTGTCAGCATCATAAAAAATTACGACTTTGTCTAAGCCCAGTGTAGTTTTGAGATGTTGAGCCAGTGCTTTACCAACTGCTAGATTAGAAGGAGCTGTCCTAAATAACACCTTTCCATTTACATAACTACTGGTGCTGGTGGAGGCAATCATGGCTAAGCCAGCTTGGTCGTATACCGGGAGTGCGGCCTTACTGGCATTACTAGAGTTATGTCCAATTACCCCCAGGATAGATTTTTCTTTAACTAAAGCTTGAGCTATTTCTTTCGCTGTGGCTGGATCGTTGCCATCGTTAGCGATCGCAATTTCCAGAAATCGACCATTTAATCCCCCTGAATTATTGAACTGGTGTTGGGCTTGGGCTACTCCCCGCAATATTTCTTGTGCCCTGTCTTTTGACTGGTCAATGGGCACTACCACAGCGATCGTGAATGGTTCCAAGCCCTGTTGACGGGCTCGGGCATTGTTGTAGTAAATCAGCAATTCTGGATCATTGGGATTAGCCTGCCAAGCTTGGTTAAACAAGTTAGCTGCTGCCTTATAGTTTTGGTTTTGGAATGCTGCAGTAGCACGGTCAATTTTTTCCTTGTTGTCAATTCTAGGAAATAAGCTGTGGTCACCCCGACTAATAGTAGTAGCAATGCATCTAATCCCGAAGACTTTATGTTGACCAGCTGGACAGGGCGTTGATACCTTATAAAATCCCACACCAACCAGGGAAATGATTGCTACTCCTAATGCTAGTTTACCTAACCAATTTCCTTGACTAAGATTCTGATGATTAATTTCATATCTAAACTCAGCAATAATCCCAGAATCACTAACCATTCCAGAGGACAAATTATTGTGAATTAATCGATCAGAGTTCTCTGGATAATTTTGAATTTCCAGGATTTTTTCCTGTGCTGATATATTATCTGGAGCAATTTCCAATACTTGGTTAAACTGCTCTCTTGCTCTTGTGAAGGATTGTTGCTCTATCAACTGATTGCCATAATTTAAGAGGGAGCGCACCAAGCCATCTTTGTTACGGATTTGGTCAATTTTATAGGCTCTTTGGTAATAGGTAACTGCTTTCTCAAACTCTCCCAACTCTAGATATCCTTGAGCTAGGGAAAATACAGCACTAAAATGATTAGGGTTTAGTTCCAAAACCTGTTCATATAGCTCTAGAGCTTTGGTAATTTCCCCCTGTTGATCCTGGGTAGTGGCTTGTTGATAGATGGGATTAGTTTGCTCTTGGTCTATTTTTTCTAGTTCTAGGATTTCTTGCTGGAGTGGGTAACGTTTAATCAACCAGCGCCGGATAAATTCAATGGTTACTTTAGATTTATTTTTATCTAAGAAACCCCGTTCCGCTAGTTGGTCTGGTGCTTTTATTAAGGATGTTGTTGGAATAACGCCGTAGTTTTCGAGTAGACTTACAGCAAGTTTTGCCCCCCTAGCCCCCCAACTTTGGGGGGTTCTTGAGTTAAAGTCCCCCAGAATTGGGGGATTTAGGGGGCTTGCAGTTGGTAGTGAGGTCAATTCATCTGAAAACGGCTGTAATGGCTGGTCTGAACTATTTTTAGAACTATTTTTAACGAGATTATCCGCCTCGGCAAACGCAGAGAATACTACTCGTTCTGGGATAGATAATCCGGCTCTAATCCCTAGCAATCCAGCACTAGCATTTTCTAGGGCTTGGTCTACACTGTTTTCCACATCTTCTGGGGTGATTTGCCACTGCTCTAACTCCCTAGCTCTGCTAAAAATAGCAAAGCATAGGACTTGGGTAAAATAGGGATGCCCGCTAGATAACTGGTAAATGGCTTGGATAGCAGCAGGTTCGTAGGTGAGTAGTCCTGCTGCTGGTTTGGTAATTAGCTCCTGGGTAGTTTGTTGATCAAGTAAGCCAATTTCTTGGGTTGGGGCATCTTTGAATATCCGGAGTAAATTCGGTAAATCTTTCGATTCCTGTTCCACACAGAGAATCAGGTATAGATTATCCTGTCGAGCAACTAGGGATTTTAAGTAAGGAAATAAATGCTCGTATAATAGGTGATTATATTGGTTATAATCTGGGCTATTTAATGTCTCGAATTCATCTAGCAATAACGCTATATTTTGGTTGCCCAAGCTTTGATATAATTGGGGCAAAAACTGGTTAGCAAATATCAAGGGGTCGGTGTCTAGGGCGGTACGGTCAGGCAAGGGGATTTCAGGGGAGTCTAGTTCCAAGCTATCCAGGATTTCTATCGCCAGTTCCTCTAAGAGCTCACCAAGAGATTTGTGACTGTAGGATTCCAGATCAAAAGGAACAAAGGCAAAGCTATCTAAGTCAACCGATGTAGGAATATGACGGAGTAGGGACGACTTACCAATCCGCCGTTGACCGTACACTATCATAACCTTGGTTTTATTTTTGAGGTTATCCTCAATAAACCGGAATAAGCTTCGCCTTCCCCAAAATAATTCCGGGTCATTCTCATCAATTGGACGACCAATAATATAGGGATTTCTAGGAACTATTGAAATCATTTTTTGTCATCTCCGATAGAGATAGAGATATAACGTTTACTGCTTTAGTTAGGTTATTTTTATTTACTCCATACTCTATTTTATCCAATTATTTAGGTTTTATAGACAACTCCCTAGGATGATGTTTAAGATCCTTATATTTCCTACCGAGGTTAGAATTCTAAAATTTTAGTAAGTATTTTTAGTCAGTATTGCTAAAGGGGAATTAGGTGGTATTGCCCCAGGCTTGATGATTACGGTGACTTTTCAATCCCCTCTTGGTCTTGCTCTGACACAAATTTCAATTTACCCTTAATCACTTCCACCAGGACAGGTTTACTATCATTACGCTCCCCTTTCGGAGTAAACTCCAAACTAAACCCTGAGGTATCACTCGGTACAAGATTAACATTTTGGAGTCTTTGGAGAACTAGCTTTCGGTCGGCTTCCTTGAACAAAGCTTTAATAAAAGCTTGAGTAGCATCAAAGCTAGTGGCAGTCACCCAGTTAACATGTCCTCCCCATCGTTTGTTAGCTGCTGTAGAAAAGGTTATTGCCTGTGGTACTTCCCTAAACCAGGGTACTACCATAGTTAAACCTTCAACCTCTTGCCCAGCCTCTTCCAAGATTGTCTTAGTATATAACGTATCCCCACCGAACAACTTCAGCCCTTGCTGATCTCGGTTGTTGGGGTTAGGGTTCAGGTGAGCGTTGGCTTTAGCAATGTCAACAGCTGTATCAATGTAATGTGTGCTCGGGAATAACATGGCGGCCTTGACTTGATCTTGAGAAAGATTCCTTGTGAGTTCTTCAGTTATATTCAGGTCTGGATCGTTTAATTTAATATCCCGAACCACCTTACCCCCTAGTTGTTCAAAGTGGGTTTGAAAATCTTGTTTGAAACCTTTGCTATAGACACTGTCAGCATCATAAAAAATTACCACCTTGTCTAAGCCAGCTTGAGTTTTGACATGTTTAGCCAGTTTTTTCGCAAATTCTTGATTAGAAGGAGCTGTCCTAAAGAACACGTTGTTATTGATGTCTTGACTGCTTAAATCAGTACTGGTGCTGGTGGAGGAAATCATCGCTAAGCCAGCTTGGTCATATACAGGGAGTGCGGCCTCGCTGGCCTTACTAGATTCATGTCCAATTACGCCCACGATAGATTTTTCCTTCACCAAAGCCTGAGCTATTTCTTTGGCTTTGGCTTGATCGTTGCCATCATTAGCGATCGCAATTTCCAGAAATCGACCATTTAATCCGTATGAATCATTGAACTGATCTTGAGCTTGGGCTACCCCTCGCAATGTTTCTTTTGCCCCGTCGTTGTCTTGGTCTATGGGCACTACCACAGCGATAGTGAATGGATGTTGCCTCTGTTGGTGGGCTCGGGCATTGTTGTAGTAAATCAGTAATTCTGGATCATTTCGATTAGCCTGCCAAGCTTCCTTAAAAAACTTAGCTGCTTCGGAATAGTTGGCGTTTTGGAATGCTTCAGTAGCACGGTCAATATTTTGGTTGTTGTCAATTCTAGGAAATAAGCTGCGCTCACCGCGACTAATACTCTGACTAGTATTAGTCTTACTACTATTAGTGGCGACACATGTAATCCCGAAGACTTTCTGTTCACCGGTTGCACAGGGAGTTGATAGGTTATAAAATCCCACACCAACCAGGGAAATGATTGCTACACCTGCTGCTAGTTTGCCGATGCCTAACCTAGTAGGATTGGGGGTGCTATGAACCGGATTGATAGGTGTCTTACTAATAGCTGCGATTTTAGCTTCAATATGTTCTAGTTTCTGCTGTGCTAATTGATCCTCAGGGTCAATGTGCAACATTTGCTGAAAAGGCTTCTTGGCTTTTGTGAATGCTTGTTGCTCGATCAACTGATCTCCATAGTTTAGTAGCGATCGCAAAAACCCTTCTTTGCTTTGTACTGGCTTAACTGGATAAACTCTTCTATAGAGTTCTACAGCTTTCCTGAAATTGTTGGCCTGGAAATACACCTCAGCTAGGGCCAACAGAGCGCTAAAATGATTGGGATTAACTTGCAAAACCTCTTGATAGAGCACTAGTGCTGTCTGAATTTGCCCCTGTTGATACCGTACATTGGCTAGTTTATAGATCGGATCACTTTGGTCTTGGTCTAGTGTCTCCAGTTTTAGTATCTCTTGCCGTAGTGAGTGATGCTGAAGTAACCAGTGGCGGACTAATGGCACCTTTACTCTACGTTCTGTATCATCGACGAAACCGTAGTCTTTAAGTCGTTTGGTGGCTTGATACAGGGGATTAGTCTGAATCACACCATAGCCCTCTAGGAAAGATAATGGGTGTTCTGGCAACAGCTGGTGTTGGGAGATAGCTCTTTGTTGAGCTTCTGCCACCGCTAAGAATACCACTCGCTCTGGGATCGGTAAACTTTCCCACAACCCCGCCAATCCCGCTTCAGCTTTCTCAATAGCCTGCTTAACTATAAGCTCCACATCTCGGCTATAAATCTTCCACTGGTTTTCCCTAGCCCTTAAGAATAAAGTAAAGCATAGGACTTGGGTAAAATAGGGATGCCCTGCTGATAAATTGTAAATTTTTGTAACGGCATGGGGTTCATAGGTTACCACATCCTTAGCTGGTTTAGTAATTAGCCGTTGAGCACTCAGCTTATTCAGAAAACCAATTTCGTGGTAAGGTGGACTTCCAAACACCCGGACTATAATAGGCACGTCAACGAGATTCCGTCCCACTACCGCAATCATAAATAATTGATGGTGCCGTTTAATCAAGTTAGCTAAATAGGAAAAAAAATTACGCTCTTCTGATCGAGGCTTTTGGTTAGTTAAAACATCAAATTCATCCAGCAAAAATACCAAATTTTTACTCTTTAATAACCAAAAAACTTTCGGCAAAAAATTATCAAAAAAAATAGTTATATCATTGTTTAACTCTTGTTTTGAGGGCGGAGTAAGATAATCTTGTCCTAGATCAAAGTCATCCACTAAGTGATCACAAATCTCTTGAGCCAAGTTATAGATAATATGACTGAAGGGTTTGTGAATGTAGCCTTGCAAATCGAAATTAACAAAGTAAAACTGATCCGTAGCAACTTTGTTGGGAATCTGTGCCAATATTGATGATTTGCCAATTCGTCGTTGACCATGGAGTAAAATTACCTTTACCCTCTGCCTGAGGTTGTCTTCGATAAACTGAAACAGACTCTCTCGTCCAAAAAACTTGTCTGGATCATCAATTATCTTCCCGATTTCATAAGGATTAGGATGATTATAAGAATTATTAACCATTAGCCGACGATTGATGATTTGTTTAATTTT
This sequence comes from Moorena sp. SIO3B2, assembly GCF_010692525.1. Classification (NCBI taxonomy): domain Bacteria; kingdom Bacillati; phylum Cyanobacteriota; class Cyanophyceae; order Coleofasciculales; family Coleofasciculaceae; genus Moorena; species Moorena sp. SIO3B2. The sequence goes on along the minus strand of NZ_JAAHHE010000203.1, from coordinate 1,077 downwards.
TATCCAAACCAGTCAAGGTTTGCTGCCATTTGAAGTCAGTAAGTAAGTATTAAGCTAAGGCACCAACTGTTTAATGTTGAGTGCTAATAGCTGATTTATAAGTATCTATAAACTTATCGGAATAAGCAGCAACAGTTATGCATAAAACTTTCAAGACCAGTAAGCATTCAGTGGTCAGTGGTCAGCTTATTTTATTCAAAAGCACCTCAAGGTGGCACAGGCTTTGAGACTGTGACCTAACCAATAAGCTGATAGCTGATAGCACCTCAAGTAGCATCTGAAGTAGCGCATTAGCTGAATGCTGAAGTTAGGAAAATGCAGCTAACACTATCCTCCCCCATGCCAAAGCAGTTTTGACTGTCTTTTGATTGGCCGATAGCCAGTTAATAGTCTTCGTGACTTTCTGAAGTTGAGTATGACTGATCAAATTGAGAAATCTTTCCCTATCTCCTACTATCGGATTATCAGTCTGCCAAAGTTCCTGAATCACCCACCCCTCCATAATTGATGAGGTAAATACGTAGTCTGGTTTCTTTGAGTCTTGATTGCTGCTCTGATTTGTGATAATCACCCCTTGTTCGGCCAGGTTAGTTAACTCTCGCTGGTGTTGACTAAAGATTACGTCAATGCCCCTCAAGTCAAAGTGCTTCTTATGATGGAGACGACCTTCTAACTTGAACAAGGCCATCAACATCAATAAGGTTTGCTCAACTTCGCTGCACCGTTTCCAAATCGTTTCAAATATTTGTCGTGTCTTACCTTCAAAGTCCCGAGCAAAGGCTTGGGCATCAGGGACCTTGCCAGTTTTTAGCTCTCGATAAAGCAAAAAACCAGCAATCTGGAGCAGAGCCGGATGTCCACCAGCAATGTCTTGGATCAGCTCCCGTAAGGTTGGGGTAATTGGCATACCAGCCATTAATTGATCAATGTCAGGGTCAGTAAATGGCTTGAGGGATTGGAACAGATAATGGTTGTACCAGGGAGAACTATTGGGATTGAGAGCAGGACCAAGTTCATTGAGACGGCGGAGTGAGGCCACAATCATGGATAGATATCGCCTCTCCCGAGAGTGATAGG
>NZ_JAAHHE010000202.1:3498-11712 GCF_010692525.1 Moorena sp. SIO3B2 | reverse complement strand
TATAGTGTTTGGATTTGGGTTGTGAATACATGAACTAGAAACATGGTCCAGCAACTATCATCCCAGTGATTGATCCGTTCTGCGACCCTGCCGACCCTACATCTATATCAACCCCATCCGATGGTGGGCAGTGTCTAGAAACTATCATCCCAGTAATTGATCCGGTCTGTTCACTCCCTACATCAACCCCATCCGATGGTGGGCTGCTCTACTATTCCGATGATGGGCAGTGTTTAACCCAGCACCTTACGCAACTATGGTGGGCAGTGTATAGCAACTATCCTCGCAGTGATTAATCGAGTCTGATACACTGCCCACCCTACATCAACTATTCCGATGCTGGGCTGCTCTACTATTCCGATGGTGGGCAGTGTTTAACCCAGTGGTGCGTTACGGGGGGGACTTTCCCAAGGCTGGCTACGAGGTTGAAAATGACGGCGAGCCCCCCTAACGCACCCTACGCAACTATGGTGGGCAGTGTATAGCAACTATCCTCGCAGTGATTAATCGAGTCTGATACACTGCCCACCCTACATCTACTATTCCGATTCCCGATTCCCGATTCCCGATTCCCGATTCCCGATTCCCGATTCCCTAGTAATTTCAGGCTCCCACTTGGGAAATCAGATAAGCGCCGGATAGGGCTGCTACTGTAGCGAGAATGGTAATCCAAATGGGATAGTAGCTGCGAATTGGTTTATCTTCTTCGATACTGATGGTTTCAATATCAATCCAGGGATTAACACCCCGGCGAAACCAACCGGTGACGATTACGGTCTGGTTAACTAAATTACTAACACGGGTGGGTTGAGGTAGGATATTACCTAGTGGTCCGAGATAGGAACAGTAGTTTAGTCTGACTAAACCTGTCGGGGTTTGTAATATTAAATCCTGTCCGAGCCAATTGCGTAATCCCGAACGTCCTAATAGTTTTCCGCTTAAGAGAACAGGACGACTATCGGGAGGTAGAGTAGCGTTAGTGGCGAAATAATCTCCTAAGTCGGGGTCAGTACCGATATTGGTAGGTTTGAGGTCGGGAAAGTAATTATTAATCCAGAGAAAGACACTGATACTAAAGGCAATTAAGATACAAGCATCGATAAAGGAATTGGCATTATGTAGCCAAATTAACTGCCAAATGTCTAGCATGTCAGAGACTTTACCAATCATCCAAAGTATCCCTCTTAATGCTGCGCCCATAATTACGCCAAAAATTAGGGTGCTTTGTAGCAGGGGTAAGGCTTTGTAACTGTTGCTGAGTTTAGAGAAAAATTCAGCTCGATTGCGACTGGCAGGAATTAAAGCAGGTAAATCTAGTTCGGCATGAAGCTTGAGAAAGTGAGCGTAGCGCTTAGGTAAATGTAACCGTTCTCCCAGTAGAGGATGGGCAGAGTTGATGATTAACCAGTAGCGGTAGGGATTAGTACAGTCCCATTTCAAGATGTCTTCAAAGGGGGTGGTGGGGGAAAAACTGCCGATAACTATGGCTTGCTGATAACCGACCGGGAGTAAGACATCAAAGCTTTCTAATAGCCCACTGGTTTGGCCGGAAATTTGGATGTCTTCGCTAATCCCTAGGGCAATTTTTAGTAAGGCGCGGGTCAAGCCATTGGGATTACCTGTGGTTGAGATGGCGATGCGATCGCTATAGTAAACTCTAGCTCTAGATAACCATAGCAGCGGTAAGCTCAATACCCAGTAAATGCTGTAACTGAGGGAAGCAACAGTACCGGTAATTCCTAAAAGGATTGCGCTTAACCATCCGCTAGCACCAGGTAATTTAACTAGCAGTAATTCCTTTAGCTTCTCTGCCCACTGAGGGATTTGCCAATAGATAGTGTAAGGGATTTGAATAATTAGTACCCCTAGGGACATCAAGATGAAATCCCGATTAATAATATGTCCTAGCTGACCAGCGTAGATGTTGGCAATTTCATCATCTTTGAGCTGGTCTAATAATCCCTGACTAACTACAATGCGAGCAGTGCGAGGTAAGTTACCATAGGTCAGGGCTACGGTGGCGTCTGTGGGTAAGACTTTTAAGCTCGGTAAGGGCAGACGTCGTTTGCGGCAAACCTTTTGGATGACTTTAGCGGATTCTGGATGGCGGGAAGCTAGTTGAGTCAAGGATAGGGGTTCAAGACCATGAAACTGTTTTAGCAATCCATCCATTAACCAGGGCGATAGGATAAATAGGATTGCTAAGGTAATTCCTAGGGCTAAAGTTGGGTCACGGTATAACAATTGGAAGGGTTGGAACCAGGGTAACTCTACCAAGATGGAATTGATGGTTTCCATGGCGAATTCCACCCCTGAGCGCAGTAGCAAAAAAAATGCGATCGCAACCGTGATTGCTACTAACCACAACCGTTCCATCTTGGCAGATTTCAGGGCATGCCAATGCTGTGCTCGTCCACAGTTGCGCCATCGAGGACGAGGAGTGTAGAGGGTGGGAATATCCGGGGGAGAGTAGGGAACTGGTAATAGGGAAGAAGATGAAGCAGTCTGGTTTGGTTTACGGCTCAGTTTCAGTGGGCTATTCACTGGGCTAGAAGCCTGATCCTCTAGGGGGGTAAACCCTGTGGCATCAGTAGGGGATTTAGCAGCAACCGGATACTTGGTAATTAACTCAGCCTCAGTTTTAGCTGCCCATTCCTGTATCTGGGGGTCAGGGTGTTCCCTAAGGTGTTGGCAAAGTGCGATCGCTTTTTCTGGCTGACCATGCTTAGGATAAGCCTCGACTAGGGATTGAGAGGCTTCCGTCACAATGGAGTCATCCAACTCCATCTCACAGACACCTTCTAAGTGTGCGATCGCATCCTGGTAATTGCCCTGTTTGAGAGCTGCTAGACCAGCTGCCAGAGTTGGATTAGGAATAGATGCCATGAGGTTAAGAGTGTTTGTCCCTATCTTCCTTTAAGATAACCTTGGGCTACGGATTTGATCGCGCCTCAGTTCGATGTAATGATTTCACAGGTGTTGAGCAGTAGGCACGATCCAGACTTCAGTAATAATATAGCTTTTATGAATAGGTCATAAAAACTTAGGCTCATTTAGCCTACATCAAAAAATCCTCGAATATCTTTCCTAGTCTTAGCTGGTCTTTGATCCGAATTTTTATTGCTCCATCATCTTTTGTTTACATTTCATTGAAAAACCATAATAGCCCCATTGATTAGGGTGTATGCTAATAATTTTTGCTGCTGAAATTAAGGATTAATGATTGAAAGCATCAGCCTCTACATCAGCCTCTACATTCACAACGCTTTATGGGTAAGTTTTAGAGTTTTTTTCAAAAAAAAGTGGGGTTATAGGATAGCTAAATTATACCATAATTAAGCAACGCATGATAATGATATGTTGCTATAAACAACGCTTTTTCAGGGTGGAAAAATAATTTTTAAGCTGTTATTTTGTTACAAAAACGTTATTCCTTCGTAAATTAAGGAGTATATCTAGCGTTTATCGCCGTTATGAGGTACAGTATTCTTTGACGTTGATTCCCTGTTTTGATGCAGCGCATTCCTATTCCCTGTTCCCAGATCCGCTGTTCCCTAAAATCCCGAAATTTTGTACCTCATAGCTAGGATAATTGCTAGGAGGTACCTTTATTGATCCAATTCAGTGTGATATACTCATTTGAAAGTTGTGATCAAGGGAATGCATAATGTTAAATTACTAATCCAAGGGCTAGATAAATTACCCCGATTTATCCCATTTAATATTAAGGACATCATGCCATGACTTCACAAAATCCAATCCCGCCACAGTTAGGTGAGATGCCAAACCCAGAAATTCAGTCCACGGATAAAAATCCGTCTACTGAAGCACTAATAGAAGAAGGTGTTAACCGCATCGTCACCGAGATTGTTGATTCAGCGCTAGCACGGATTAGGGACCAGCAAGAGCGGCAACTAGTGCGCGATGGTATTGCTGATATCCTCGGTAACACACTCCAGGAATTGGTTGAGGAAAAACTGAATCAGCAACAGTCTCAGATATCCATGGTTGGAGGCATGGCTATCGGTGATGCTGTTAATACCGGTATTAATGCCGCCAAGCAAGTACAAGACCTAGGCTTTGTGGAGTTTACTGCTGGCTTAATTAACGGCACTTTCGATGCTATTATCGCTGCGACAATCAGACAGATCGAAGCCTATGCTGAGCTGGTTGCTAACCTAGCCAAAACCCTCAAGCAGTTTGAGGCTGAGAACGTCTCTGATGCGGAGATTAACGCACATCTTAATCAAAACTACCCGGATGGAGAGGGCGGCACTGTTGTACGCCCGAGCTATACATTTCGAGGTATACCTGCAGACAAGGACACTGGCAATTATCCCAAGTCTTATATTAATCAGTTAAGGGAGGTAGCAAGAGCATTAGAAGCAGAAACGGTCAATCTGGAACAACCCCTTAAACTCACTATCACACCAGAGCAGAAGAATTCTTTCACAGTTCCTCAAGTCCAACTAATTCGTCGGAAACTCTCTGAGTCACTGGCACAGAGCTTGATTGATCATCTCCGGGAGATGGCACGGCAGGGTATGGCACGGATTGTGATCACCGATGGTGAAATCCTTTCTAAACTTACCTTTAACGTTACTGCTACCGAAACAGAAACTAGACGAAAAAGCGAGTACGACCGTTTACAAGCTGGCGCTTCTATCCGAGCCAGTGCTAGGTGGGGATGGGGTCGTGCTTCTGTTGGAGCAAACTTCAACAAACTAAAAGTCAAAGCAACTAATGAAAGTTCATTTGATAACGTCACCATGAGTACTGAAATCATTGGTCAGGTTAAAATTCGCTTCCGCACCGAGACCTTCCCAATAGTAGAATAAAACGGATAAATTGATTACCTAATCACTTAAGTATTACAGCGGGATGATTGTTGCGATAGGTTAGCGCCTAGGGAATAGGAAAAGAGAGAGGAGTTTGGGGAGATTTGTTCCCTACTCCCTGCTCCCTGCTTCCTTATTAAGTAACTTCAATCATCCCCTATCTATCATTAGAGCACTACGCATTAAGAGGATATCTCCCAAGTTTTTTGATACTGAATTTTGCCCCCCTAGCCCCCCAATTCTGGGGGGAACAAGAATCCATTTGTTGGTAAAAGTCCCCCAAAATTGGGGGATTTAGGGGGCTTGAATGTAGCAAATGAGACTTCTCAGACAACCTCTAAGGTGTTTGACATTGTCTTGATGCAGTCGCTCATGGGGGGAACCCCCAAAACCGCTTAGGTGCGCTTTCCGCATTAAGAATTAAATTCGCCACGGGTCGCACCTCTGCATCGCTCCTAAACTCCGAAACTTAGTCATAACTTACTTCTAACTTCTGACTTCTAACTTCTGACTTGCGCGTAGCGCTATACCTATGGCTGACATCACACTAGGCAACTTGATTGCCCTGATCCTTGAAGAAGTATCTGACACCCTCGACCAGACAAATTCTGACAGCACTACAGAAACGAATTTAGAGGTTACAGATGTTTATTTTGATATTCCAGCCCATTTATACCTAAAAACCGATGGGCAATTTTTAAGTCAAGAGAAAACAAAATCACGAGTAATGATTAGTTTACCTTCAACTATAGAAACTCCCCCTGTCGGTAAACTAGGTCGCATCCGCATGACTATCGCTCCTGAAAAATCACGATAAGACTACTATTCCGAAGTTAAACACTTTTGCTAGTAAACTACTATGACTAATGAGGAATCATTAACAGCCAGCAACGGCAATACAAAAGGTAATACAAAAAACAATACAAACAGCAATACAGAGGAAAACACGGAATGGCAGCTAGCGGAGATGGTTGATGCGATCGCTGCTGAAATTGACCGTGCTGAAGATACTCTTTCTTTGAAATCTTATGCCCGTGGCAAGTCTATGGCGATTAAACAGCTTCAACTCGATATAGAAGTTAAGCTGCGCCGTACCTCTGACGGTAAAATCTTATTTCGGACTACAGACCCTGGGGAAAATAGCGCTACTGTTATCAAACTGGATTTTGCCCAAGTCCTAGAAAGTCAGTTACAAGGAGTGCGTAAGCAACTTGATCAACCGATCAGCACTAGGCCCCTGGCTACTCTACCTGGTATTACCGAGGCTGAGATCAAACAATTAAATGGCATTGGGATTTACTCAGTTAATGACCTTGAAGGCTACAGCCAAACAGCGGCAATGGTAGCTGAACTCAGCCGCAAAACTGGAATTGCTGATTCACGGATTCGGATATGGCGACAGCTACCGTTCTTGAGTGAGGTGAAACCAGCAAAAGGACTACCCGGAAGCCAGGTTGTGATTGAGGGAGGTAATTTTGGCGATCGCGACCCTAATGCCGCAGTTTTCTTCCAAGGTCAAGCAGTACAGATTCTTGAGTGGAGCAAGTCCCGTTTAATTGTTACCATGCCCGAAGTAACAGGCTCTGGTGTCTTGTTTGTAGTTATCGATGGTCAAAGCACCAATCTGCTGTCTTGGGAAGCAATCACCGTTGATTTACGAGTGCGAAATATTACTATCACACCAGATCAACCATTAGCAGGAGACCTGATTACCATTGAAGCGGATCTAATCAATCAAGGGAATAGTTCTTCTGATACCTTCGAGGTACAGTGGACAGTGGATAACAAGCCGCAGCCAATCCAATCCCACGGTCCGTTGCAGCCCAATCAGCGATCGCAAGACAGCAGTATCCGTCGCCAGCTCAGACTCGACCCTGGTTCCCACACCATCCGCTTCACTGCTGATCCACACCAGAAAAATTTAGACCTAAACCGAGCTAACAGCACCTTTACCAGAGAGATTGAGGTTAAAGGTCTAAACCAACTAACCATTGCTGATTTTCGTGATATCAATACCCTTGACCCACTACTCAATATTAACTACCCTTCAGCGAATATGAACTACGGTCCAGGGGATGTGTTGAGCCTAGTCTTCCGTGGTTTGGGTCGTCTTGATCCAAAAACAGGAGCTTTCGTAACCGATATTGCTACTCGTTGGTGGTGGATTGAAAATAAGGAAAATAATACTCGAATAATTTATTTCCAGCTTTCTGAAGAAGTGAGTTTCCATGACGGAAAACAGCTTACTGTAGCTGATGTAGAGTTTACCTATCAGGTATATAAAAAACTTAACTCAAGCCCAAATAAGCGGGTGATAAACATAATCAGAGATATCAATGTCGTTAATGATCGGATAATCAGCTTTGAAGTACTGTGGCCTTTTCTCAAAGAAGAGGAACGCAAAGACGATAATTCTGATCAAGTTGATATTGACAAAGATGATACCATTACGCCCATTGACCGGGAGCAGATTCAGTCTATCGAGAGCATTGATCAGATTGAGTCTATCGAAATCGTTGACCAACCACGCCCCCGCCCCATCGACATTGCTGAGTCTCCACTACCACGCTACATTGCCTCTGTGATGACTATCGGTATAGTACCGCGCCACGCTTACAATCAAAAAAGTTTTCAGCTGAAGCCCATTGGCAGTGGACCTTTCCAGGTTGAGAGATTTGACTCAGGCCAAGAAATTGTACTGAATGCTTTTCCCAAGTATGTAAAAGGTGCGCCACGATTGGATCGTATTGTTATTTCTGTCCTAGGGCAGCTTGATGCAGTCACAGAGGTAGTAAGTAGTAACAAGTATAATGCTGCGGTGCTACCATATACTGATAAACTCCATAGCCAGTTCAATAACAGAAAAGATTGGACTGTAATCCCAACTCCCCTCAACAAACCGGAGCTACTTCACCTACAATCTTCTAGTCTTCAGGAGCGATTACCCAACGATTTCGATACTAATTGGAATGCCCATCTTTGGTACTTTTATAGGGAAATCGTATTATAGTGGTTATGCTATTATGAAGGTTGGCGACGGGTTTTTAGTGCGTAGGGTGCGTTAGGGGCGGACTTGCCCTTATTTTTATCCTCGTAGGGTGCGTTAGGGACGGGCTTGCCCTCATTTTCTGCCTCGTAGCCAGTGTTGGGATAGCCCGTCCCGTAACGCACCGTCAAAGTTGGGATAGTCCGCCCCGTAACGCACCACCAAAAGTGTAAAAAAAATCCCAATTAAAGTAGGGTGGGCAAATTGATATTATCTAGAATACTCACCCATAACCAAAATGTTTTTTTTTGCCCACCCTACAACCTACAAGTCAGTAGGGTGGGCAAATTGATATTATCTAGAATACTCACCCATAACCAAAATGTTTTT
>NZ_JAAHHE010000202.1:0-3488 GCF_010692525.1 Moorena sp. SIO3B2 | reverse complement strand
ATTGATATTATCTAGAATACTCACCCATAACCAAAATGTTTTTTTTTGCCCACCCTACAACCTACAAGTCAGTAGGGTGGGCAAATTGATATTATCTAGAATACTCACCCATAACCAAAATGTTTTTTTTTGCCCACCCTACAACCTACAAGTCAGTAGGGTGGGCAAATTGATATTATCTAGAATACTCACCCATAACCAAAATGTTTTTGCCCACCCTACAACTCTGAAGAATAGGGGATTCTGATTCCAGAAATTTCAGGGAAATATGACCAGTTCGACAGAAAATGTGACTTGATAATACTGAGAGGTTGTCTGAGAAGTTTCATTTGTTACATCCAAGCCCCCTAAATCCCCCGAGCGAGCAATCCCTCGCTCGGGGGACTTTTAGAAGCAAATTGACTCTTGTTCCCCCCAAAGTTGGGGGGCTAGGGGGGCAAAATTCAGTATAAAAAAACTTGGGAGATATCCTCTGAGAGAAGTAATGAAAATCCCAGTAAAATAATTACCCAGTAATACTGTAATCCACTCCTAGCATGGCTAAAGGTCGCTCCTTTCAAAAGAGCATTGGTGAAGTCTACACCTCGAAGGTCAGCGTGGTTAAAGTTTGCTCCTGTAAGGTTTTGACCCTTAAAGGAGCGACCTCGGAGATTTTGGCCAGAGAAGTCGGATAACATAGTTGCTACGTACTTGTTGAGCACACTTCCTGTTTGACATCAGGCTTGTCGGTCAATCGTTTCACCTCTGACGAGACGAAATTATCGGAATCTTGGTTCCAGCTTGTGTTAGGACAAGAGGTCTAGCAATTATCTATTACCAATTACCTATCACCAATCCGCCATCTCTCAACCACTTGTCGCAATCTCGCAGGTAACCAACTGTCATACTTAGGATAAACTGGCAAACGCGCTACTAACGTCCATCCAGCTGGTTCGATCACTTCGCGCAATCGATAACTATGGGGATGAGGATAATCGGGATTCACCTCATCCTTGGGACTAATTCCTCCTAAATCCCGTGCGCCAGCCTCCAAACACGCTAATAGAGCAGAAGACTGTTGAGGCAAGTTCCCAACAGTATCAACTAAATTGGGAGGAATTTGGATAGTAATATCCAAGGGCAAAATCTGACGCGCCTTCCGAATCACTTTTACCAGGTGATTAAGACCGAAAGACTGACTATGAAAGATTTCTGTAGTGCCCTCACTGTAAGGTTGCAGGATGACCTCTTGGATATGACCATACTCACCATGAATTTGTGCGATCGCATTTAAACTTTCCCACCAATCCTGCTCAGTTTCACCAATGCCAAACAACAAACCGGTCGTAAAGGGAATCCCCAATTCTCCCGCCCATTGCAACTGTTGTAGTCGCACCTCTGGTATCTTACTGGGAGCATAGCAGTGAACGGTTTTGAGCAACTCCGGTGTTAATTGTTCCAACATCAACCCCATAGACACATTCACCTGCTTGAGTCGCGCCATCTCCTCCCAACTCAACGGTCCAACATTAGTATGGGGCAAAAATCCCAGAGACAAAGCCAGGTCACACAAATCATAAATTAGTTGAAACCAAGCCTTGCGCCGTGAAGACCTAGGATGAACCTCACCACTAAGAATCAGAATTTCACAAACACCCTGACACTGAAGCAACCTTAACTGATTTTCCGCATCCTCCACACTCAACCAAGGACTGCTCCCCGCTTCCGCCCGAAAATTGCAGTAGCTACAGCGATTAAAGCATTCGTAAGTGGGTACCAAAGTGTAGGCAGGGCTGTAGGTAATGATTTGGGAATCAGATTGGGAATCAGAAACGTCCATAGCAACAAACACCCGTCAAAAGAGTCCTATGATAATTGTTAATTATCAAGTAACACTTTAAGCATTCAGCGGTCAGCGGTCAGCGGTCAGCGGTGAGCTAAAAGCTCACGCTACTTGAGGTGCGGTCAGTTGGCCTTGGGCTGATAGCACCTCAAGTAGCACCATCTGTAGGGCATAAGCACCTCAAGTAGCGTGCGCATTAGCTGATAGCTGATAGCTGATAGCTGAATGCTTTCTTCCCTACTCCCGATTCCCTACTCCCGATTCCCTACTCCCTACTCCCTATTAGCTACTAACTAATGCCTGTTGTTTAGCATAAATATTTTTCAGATGCTTCTTAACAGTATTGGTAGTAATATAAAGCCGAGCTGCAATTTCTTTGTAAGACATTTTAGCTTTCTTAAGCAACCAAACTTCAGCTTCTCGGTTAGTCAATCCATATTTTTTAGCATCAGTAATAGCAGCATTATAGTAAGAATGATGGCGATTTTCTAGAGTTACTAACAGATATGGTTCTGCTTGATTATCCAAAAATAACCATCTGACCCTAACTCGAAATGTTACTGAATTATCCATTTTGATTTCCGACTCAAGAATCATTTTCTGCCCAGAAAACCAATCGCGACTATCAATTAACCCTTCGCACACTCGCCAAATTGACTCAGGGATAGAACTCATCTGTGACTTATCTTGACAGAGTTGACGACAAATGCTAAGCCCACGTTCATTAGCATGAACCCACTTTCCTTGAGACGTCAGAATCAAGACACCGTCAACAAACCCTTCAAGAATAGCTTGTAGGAGGAATTGAGAGTTATTCGATGGTAAACTAGCAATTTTAGACTTATTTTCCGAATGACTGAGCTGATTGGCCTTCGGCCACACTACGCGATTGGCCTTCGGCCACGCTACGCGATCGAAACCTTTGACTTGGTAGTTAATCTGGGACTCTAAGCTATACATGTTGAATCTCCTTCAATACCCATAACTCTCCGAATTACCCAAGAACTCTATACAGAGATGGCTGAATTGAGTAACTCGTTCTGGCTTACTGATACAGTCATTTTTATAGGCGAACTCCTGTAGCTACAATGAGCAAGCTACAGATTTCCCAAATTCGTTGCATTTGTTTGCAATCAAGGGTAGCCAGGTGAAGGGACCCGAAGGAAGGTGATGTTGGGTGCATCTCAGTTTTGAAAATTTTGCTAGTGGTGCTATAGGGGGGGCTTCATTTTTCGCCTCTTAGTCAGGGTTATGTTGCTGCCCGTAACGCACCACCGTGTCAAACAGCAAAAATGAGATGCACCCGGTGAAGTTTTTCGACAGTTATGGGTTTTTTATTTGTTTTGTGGCTTAAAAATCCGAAATTATACTGTTTAGGGGTGTTGCTCTATATATATCTCTCTATAAATACGATTAGATCACGGCAATGTGTAGAAATCGTGAATGGGCTAGCTAAGCCAAGTCATGAAATGTAAGCATTCAGCCCTCAGTAGTCGGTCTAACTGCCCACCCTAGGATTAATCCTAGTGATTAATCCTAAATCTGGTCACGAAAGCGATCGCACTTTTTTTATTAAGTAATGTTAAGTATTAGGTGGGCAGTGCATCACACAGATAATCAAGCTTGAAAAGCCCTTTGCTAGGCACTGCCCACCCTACGATTCATC
>NZ_JAAHHE010000201.1:0-11763 GCF_010692525.1 Moorena sp. SIO3B2 | reverse complement strand
GGGAATCGGGAATCGGGAATCGGGAATCGGGAATCGGGAATCGGGAATCGGGAATCGGGAATCGGGAATCGGGAATCGGGAATCGGGAATCGTAAAGCTAAATCTGTTACCTGTTGCCTATTACCTGTTCCTCAGTCAACAATCAAGCAACATTAAACCTACCCTTCACCGAACGCCAAAGGCGAACAACATTCAACATTCAACTTTTACCCAACCTTCAACCTTCACCCAACATTCAACCTTCAACCAACATTCAACCTTCAACCAACATTCAACCTTCAACCAACATTCAACCTTCAACCAAATTTAAACCTTCAACCAACTTTCAACCTTCAACAACATCCCAACGAAGCGGTGGGCTAATAATACCTTTTTCGCTATCTTTTGAACGCACTAAAAGCTGATACACATGCCAATGGTAGTCATAGGTATAAGCCCGATTCGGTTCATAAACCCCAACATCAACAAAATACTTACCACCGTTTAAATCTAAGCGGGATAGATGGAGTTTTATTTTTCCTTTACCTTTAATACCTGGTAAGGATGCTCCCATGGTAGTTGTGTTAGTCTCAAGACAGATTTGACCATCTTCAGTGCTAATGATGACACTAAAAATTAGTCCATCAATTGGTTGAAGTGACAAGTACTCAATGTCAATGGCCAAGGAATCACCACTATTAATCTCTAAGCTAGGTAACAGCAGCACATCGGTAATTTCTACTTCTAGAGAGCCAAACCGGTTTTCATTCATTCGCAGTTCCACACCAGACCTAGTCAGTTGGGCAGGTCTGTTGGGAGTAGGTTGCTGGGTTTGCGATCGCATTTGATTGACATACTGTCCTGCTACCACTTTTGGCTCACCGTAAGCCATGATTTGTCCTTGTTGTAGCCACAAAGCGCGATCGCAAAGTTGCTCAATTTGCTCGCTACTGTGAGAAATTAGGACAATAGCACAGCCAGACTCTTTCAACTGAGCAATTCGTTCCAAGCACTTAGCCTGAAATGCCAAATCCCCAACGGACAGAAACTCATCAACTAGCATCACATCTGGGTCTGTGTGTACAGCCACCGAAAACGCCAGCCGCATCTGCATCCCTGTACTATAAGTGCGGACTGGGTTATCGATAAACTGCTCAAGTTCAGCAAACGTCACGATTTCATCAAAACGCCGCCCCACCTCTTGACGAGTAAGACCTGCTACAACACCACTAACAAAAGCGTTTTCTCGCCCAGTCAAATCTGGATGGAAACCAGCCCCCAAATCCAGCAGCGCTCCAATGGAGCCATTAACCCTAACCTTCCCTTCATCCGGTTTTCCAACCCCACCAATCAAGCGCAATAACGTTGATTTACCTGCTCCATTGTGACCGAGAATGCCTAGCATTTGGCCTGGGGAAACCTTGAACGTAATATTCCGCAACGCCCAAAACCCTTCCGCTGCCATAATATGCCGAAAACCCGACAGCGCCGCCTCCATAATAGTAAGCGGTCGCTCAGGATGATAGTAGTTAAAGCGTTTACCGAGTCCTTGAACAATAATTGCATCAACCATCTATAATTCCTCCACAAAGCGATCGCTCTGCCACCGGAAAATTTGAAGACCGATAGGTAAAAACACTGCCGTGACCAAAGCCATAACTAGCAGAGCTATCCAATCCGGTGGTGTTCCTTTAATTAGTACAGCGCGATAGGCGGTAACCAGATGCACCATCGGGTTAAGGTAATAGAAAAACTGGTAATTTTTGGGCACATTAGTAATTTCATAAAAAATAGGTGTGAGATAAAAAAACAGCTGTAGAAGTACACCGATAGTATGCTGGGTGTCGCGAAATATTACATTAAGCCCAGCTAGTATATAGGCTAAACTAATGGTAACGGAAAACTGTAGAGCTTGTAGGATTGGTAACAGTATAATTACTGGCTGTAGCTGAACACCATCGATTAACAGAAAGATAACTAATATTGGCAGGGCTAGAATAAAGTGAATCAGACCTGTTGTTACGGTAACCACCGGTAAGATAGCGTTGGGAAAACCCGGTTGTCGGATCAGGGGGCGATTACTAATAATCACCCCAGTGGCTTGAAAAAGAGACGTGTTAAACCATGTCCATACCAACAAACCAGAAAATGCAAAGGAGGTATATTGAGGAATATTAACCGACAATACAAAACGGAAAACAAAGGAAAATACAGCTAGCTGGAGTAGTGGATTAAGCAGCATCCAAGCTACTCCCAAAACTGACCGTTTGTAGAGTAGCTTCATCTCCCGATTAACTAGCTCTCGTAGCAAATCATAGAGATAAGAAAGCCGCCACTTGTAAAATTGTTTGAGTTTTGATTTTCGATGTTGTATTGAAGACATTGGAGTAATATAGCATTTGACAGCAGTTGTCAATTGGTTTAGGTAATTTCGCCCTCCCTGGTTTTTAGAGAGCAGGGAGCAGGGAGCAGGGAGCAGGGAGCAGTAAATAGGGAATAGTAGGAAATAGATCCGATTATTTGATGATCTATTTTAAAATGCTATATTACTATTTTTTTAGACTTTAATAAAGCAGTAAATTAAAGCTTGATAGGGCTTTATTTAACCCATTGTGATTTAATTTTTTAGTTATTCAAAAAAACTTAAAACCTTGATTAAATAAAAGTTTCAGTCTTTGGCTGAGATTATTGTTTTACGAGAGTGAAACAATATTGTGATAATTTTTGTTCCCTACTCCCTACTCCCTACTCCCGACTCCCGACTCCCGACTCCCGACTCCCGACTCCCTACTCCCGACTCCCGACTCCCGACTCCCTACTCCCTTTGCTATACGACCTTCACGTTTAACCCGCAGATGGGACTGCCACAAAGACCAAACTCCAGCCAGATTACCTGTCATTTCCAACCAGATTAGGGAGATTGGATAATCGCTCCAACCTCTGAGCCGTTGATAGATGCGAGATAAATGAAAAAGTGGCAATCCCAGCACTATTTGCACCAATCCTCGCCAATCCCCATCCTGTAGCCATGTGGTCAGATTGTAAGCAACATGACCTTTACTATAGTTATAAAGCTGACGATGTAGCCCTGGCATCTCAGTGCGATGCTTATGCCAGACATAAGCGTTTGGCTCATAGACCAGGGCGTAGCCAGCTTTAAGGACCTTATAGAATAAGTAAGTATCCTCACCAACTCCTGAAGGCATACCGGGACCGAGGGCTTCGTTCATTAAACCAATCTTGGGATGACTAAAGATACTGGCACGAAAAGCAGCATTAGCGGTTGCTCCTAACTGCCAAGTTGGTACAGCATGGCGTGGAAAAGATTCAAACCAATCTCCGTTAACCTCGAACTCCTCAAAGCCCCGTCCCAAGCCGCCATAATTTTCAAAAGACTGCTGGGCTAAGCTTTCCAACTGTAGGGGCAAAACATTACCTGTGACAATCATCACATCCGGTCTAGCAAAAGGAGCGATTAGCTTTTCTAACCAATCTGGTGGCAGAGTAACATCATCATCCGTCGCAATCACGATATCCCCAGTACTAGCAACAAACCCAGCATTGCGAGCATATGCTAGTCCCTGACGGGATTCACTAACTAAGACAACATCAGGAAACTCAGCAACCACTGGTGGAGTCAAACCAGAAGCGGGATGATTATCAACTACAATAATTTCCAATTGTCGAGTAGACTTTTGGGCAACTAGGCTGCACAAACACTTCCGCAAATCTTGGGGTCGGTCATAGGTAGCGATGATAAGAGAGATTGGTATTTTATCAGGTAAACAGGTTAGTAAATCAGTCTCTTTATCCGTGACTTTATAGTGATTAGTTAAGATAGATATTGCTTGAGTATAGCAGTAATAGCTACTGAAGTTAGGGTTTACTTCCAGCAGCTTCATACCAAACTGATTGACAATAACCTCAATTAAGCGACTCTTGCTAATCCCTCGATCAGGGTTAGCAATATCAACGCTACCTAAAAACTGATCATGCCATTTCACAAAAACTCGCACCGATGAGTACTCTTTTACATCAGTTAATGCCTGTAAAGGTTCCCGTAGATCGACAGTCCGCACTGCTATACCTGGATTGGTTTTAATTCTTGGAATTTCTTCCTTAGTCAGAGCAGGAAATATATGGTCAGAAAAAATCGGGTAGGTAGCACTATCTACATCCTCTTCTGTTTCCCGTTCTTGCTCACCGAAAGATTTAGTAATCTCAGCAGCAGTGTGGCGAGCTTTGTGATAGCGAGTTAAACCAGTGAAGCAGCCTTTTAATTCAGCCAGAATTAAATCCCGTGGGAAGCGAATGGGATGTTTGAAACTAATCCACAGACGTATTAAATTCCTATAAACTATCCACCCGATCAAAACCCGCAAGAAAGAAAGACAATCATCTGGATAGGCAAAGAGGCTACGGATACAGTAAGAAAACAGACCAATACTATTATTAGTAATTTGCGTACGCAACTTAGCATAATCCCGTCGATGTCGATGGCGCACTATGGCACTAGGCTCATAGACCAGGGTATGTCCTTCCTTAACCACCCGGAAAAACATTTCTAAATCACCACCACCATTAGTCACAGTACCCACATCCAAAGCAGGGTCAAAGAAACCAATATCATCAAATACTGAGCGGCGATAAGCCATGTTTGCCCCTGTACCGAATTCTCCAGTACCCACGAAATACCAAGGCATTTTGTTGCCTCGATTAACCTGATACCATTTACGGCTCATGCCTCGCCCGAAGCCACCATACATTTCAAACAGCACTTGTGTTTCGGTTTCCAATTCATAAGGCACAACTAACCCAGTCACTGCCATAACGTCAGGATGTTTAATAAACACTAGGGCTAAGGCTTTCACCCATGCTGAATCAACTACTACATCATCATCAGTATAGGCAATAATGTCTCCTTTAGCTTCAAGAACAGCTCGGTTTCTCGCCCAATCTAAACCCGGACGAGGTTCACAAATATAACGAACATTAGTATAAGTTTCCACCAGTTTATTAGTGTCATCACTGGTGGGAGCATTATCAACAACTAAAATATCTAAGTAAGGATAATCGAGTTGATTGATAGCGTCTAAACATAGAGCAAGATCAGCAGTGCGATCGCGAGTACAAACCGCAACTGTTACTAACGGCAACTTGCCCTTATACTCTGGTGGTGACACATCAAACAAATCCTCAAGACACAACCTTTCGCGTCCGAGGGGTAAGGATAATCCATTGTACAAAAGGCGATTGATAATCGTCTCGCTATGGCCTTCCAGAATAAGTTTACTTAAGGTTTCTGCTGTGCAGTAACCATTAGTAATCGGTGCTTGAACATATCCAATTGGCGCACCATGGAAGCGAACCAGTCCTTTCACTGCAATATAGCCATCTAAACCATCAAGAGTAGTCAGGGGGCGGCTCAATTCAATGTCCACCACTTTGATTGGATAAAGCATAACCAAAACTTCCTTATATTATCAGCAGTGAACGGTGTAATAAATTTCCAAGCAAGAGCTTGAAATATAGACTCCATCGGCGTTTATTTAAATCCGCAGGACTTACGCCTACACCCGGTTTATTAACATAATTACCGGATTTAAGCTTAGTGATAATTCTCAATAAGCTTTTAAGGGACAAGATATACAACCCATAGCGAAAAATAGGCGTAATAAAATCAGCTTTTAAAGCTTGAGATAGCCAAAATAACGTACTGCGATCGCTACTACACTGACTACTTTGTCGTGCCAAATACATATAAAAACTACTCTTAGACAATCGATAAAGCGCTGCTGGAATCTCTGGATGCCTTTGTTGAACGTCACGTAGCATCAAACCATGAGACTTAGCCATTTGGCTGTAGTCGCGAGACATACTACTAACAATTTTGCGATAGCCAATCAGAAATTCCGGCACAACAGCAAATTCATAATGTTCTGCAATTCGCAAATAGAGCTCCCAATCCTCACACCCCTGAGCCTGTTGTGCCTTCAGTTGACAGTTGTAGCCACCAACGGTCTCAAAACAACAGGCGCGAATCATAGATGCACTAGCATTGCCTAAAAAGTTATGACATACCAGAGTTTTATAAACCTTTCCCTCTATACTTGAAGCACGGAAATCTCCAGTCAGTGAATTTTCCTCATCAATATCCACCGACCAAGCATAAACCAACCCTACCGCTGGATCTGTTGCCAAGAAGCGTTTCATTTGCTTTTCTAAATTTTGCGGATACCAAATATCATCAGCATCCAGGGGAGCGATATAGTCTCCCTTAGTGTTTTGAATCCCTAAATTCCGAGCAGCAGCCACCCCTAAATTTGGTTGTTGTAGTAAGATAACACGCTGATCTTGCTTAGCAATAGATTGAACAATCTCAGCTGTCCGGTCTTGAGAACCGTCATCTACCACTATCAATTCCAGGTTTTTATAGGTCTGAGAAAGAACAGACTGTAATGTGATTTCAATAAACTGCTCTGTATTATAGGCAGGGATAATCACTGAAACCAGTGGTAAGCTATCAACTGTTTTAACAACCGACATTTGGTGATTTAAATTTTATATTTATACTTTCCACAGGGATAAACTGAGTTTTTAATTTAGCGTTGCTTAATAATGGAATGATTTTAAGAGTTTTGTGGAATGGGCATCTTGCTGTGGAATGGGCATCTTGCTGTGGAATGGGCATCTTGCTGTGGAATGGGCATCTTGCTGTGGAATGGGCATCTTGCCGTGGAACTGGCATCTTGCCAGTTTCAATATATTTTCGGGCGGGCAGGATGCCCACTCTACTCCTATTCATTCGAAGATTCAGCAAAGCTTTTAATTTAGCTATCAGCGTTTAGCTATATCAAATGGGCTGACTATGGGCTGACTGCTGATAGCGGATGGCTGACTGCTCAACCTGTAGACACAACCTGTATTACAAGTACAGAGTTACTTAGTCAATTCAGGATTTTTTTTTAAAAAAATCCCTACTGGTGATTCTTATATAGTTTTGTTAAAGCCAATAAACTAGTTTGTCAAACTTAGTGTAATCTAATAATTTTAACTAAAATAATGTTAAACTATACGAGGGTATTATTGAGATGCATAGTAACGATTTAATCTCAAAATCTCAATCAGTAATTGAAGGTAAATTCTCTAAAGAATGGTTGACTCTGCTAAACTAACTATCTCCGTCATCATCCCCGTATACAACGGAGGGGAAGACTTTCGTCAATGTCTTGCCAGACTATCTCAAGCTGCACCCCCTCCCGATCAAGTGATTGTAGTAGCTGATGGCGATACTGATGGCTCATGGCGTCTAGCCCAAGACTTTGGAGCCACAGTAATTCGATTGCCCACAGCAGGGGGTCCGGCTAAAGCCCGAAACCTGGGAGCTAAAGTAGCACAGACCGATATCCTGTTTTTTATAGATGCTGATGTAGCCATCTATCCGGATACTATTGGTCAAGTGGTGAAAATTTTTAATAATGAACCTAATTTAACCGCTTTAATTGGTTCTTATGACGATTCTCCCGGTGCTGCTAATTTCCTTTCCCAGTACAAAAATTTACTCCACCACTACACTCATCAAACTGCATCTGAAGAAGCATTTACCTTTTGGGGTGCCTGTGGCGCAATCCGTCGTGACATCTTTATTGCCATGGGTGGCTTTGAGGAAAATTATCGTCAACCCTGTATTGAAGATATTGAGTTAGGCTATCGACTCAAGCAAGAAGGTTACAGGATTAAGCTGTGTAAGACTCTACGGGTGAAACATCTCAAGCCCTGGGGCATAATTTCTCTCCTTAGAGCTGACTTTTTCTACCGCGCCTTGCCCTGGACTGCCGTAATTCTCAAGGTTCGCGACGCAAGTCCGGAAAACTGTCGTGAGTTTATCAGTGACTTGAACCTAAAGCTGTCTAGTCGTATTAGTGTGGTGTTGGTCTATGCTCTACTAGGTGCTTTAGTTACAGCTTATTGGTGGTCTAGTACTCTGATTGCTATGGCTACTTGTGTATTTAGTCTCGCCCTGCTAGTACTCAACAGACCTGTCTACCAATTCTTTTATCAAAAGCGTGGTCTACTATTCACTATACGAACCATTCCATGGCACTGGCTGTATTACTTTTACAGCGGACTTGCGTTTGCCATTGGTATAGTTCGTCATTGCTTTCAAAAGTACCTACAACCTCGGATATACTTGCCTAAGCTATCAAGTTTATAGCAGGGATAAATTGGTTGAGGTACTTTCGTAGTGGGTTTTAGGGAGTAGGGAGTAGGGAGTAGGGAGTAGGGAGTAACGGTAATAAAAATGAATGTACATCATAAGTATGATAAACGCTATAAATCTTTATTTAAAAATAAACTAAAATCGGGTTTATTTATGAGTATTAAAATCCTGAACAATAACAGTTACTATCGACGTTTAAAATAACGTTTAACCTTAGGTTTAACCTAGAATTGCTATCGCTATGGAATAAAAATCAATATTGTCCTACTAAGCACTAAACACTCACCACTGACGCACTCACCACTGACGCACTATTTTTAATCAATGGAACATTATCCCGTAGTGATTACAGGCGCAGGACCGGCTGGTCTTACAGCTGCCTATGACCTGGTTAAACAAGGCATTAAATCTATCGTTCTAGAAAAATCCAATAAAGTCGGTGGTATTGCTCGCACCGAAGTCTACAAAGGCTATCGCTTCGATATTGGTGGTCATCGCTTCTATACCAAAGTAGAAGCAGCGCATCAACGTTGGCAAGAGGTTTTAGGGGAAGATTTTATCAAAGTTCCCCGCATGTCACGCATTTATTACCAGGGTAAATTCTACGACTATCCCCTCTCAATCTTTAACACCCTATCGAATCTAGGCATCATTACCAGTCTGGTTATGTTGCTCAGCTACTTCAAGGCAAAAATCAAGGCAAAATTGCGACCTTGGCATGAACCTGAAACCTTTGAAGAATGGGTAAGCGATCGCTTTGGTCGTCGTTTATACAGACTATTTTTTAAAACTTATACGGAGAAAGTATGGGGCATACCCTGTGATAAAATTCAAGCAGAATGGGCAGCACAGCGAATTCAAAAATTATCTCTAAAACGAGCAATCATCAATGCTTTGTTCGGAAGTCAAAATAGCAAAAGCTTGATTAAGGAATTTGATTACCCGCTACTTGGACCAGGGATGATGTGGGAAAAATTTCAGCAAGCAGTAGATAATCAAGGTGGTCAGGTAAGACTGAATACTGTAGTGACTAGTATTCAACGAGATGGCAATCATATCAAAAGCATTACTGCTTTGCAGGATGAAAAAACTATCAGTATCTCTGGAGACCATTTCATCTCCAGTATGCCAGTGACAGCACTGGTTAAAAAACTCGACCCACCTCCCCCACCAGCGGTAATCGAAGCAGCAAAATCCCTATCTTATCGAGCTTTTATTATTGTAGCGCTCATTATTGATGCTAAAGATCTATTTCCTGATCAGTGGATTTATATCCATAGTCCAGAGGTGAAAGTGGGTCGCATCCAAAATTTTAAGAATTGGAGTCCAAAAATGGTATCGGATCCTAGCAAGACCTGTCTGGGTTTAGAATACTTCTGTAATGAGGGAGATGAAATCTGGAATCTATCTGATCCCAAATTGCTGGATTTAGCCACCCGTGAATTGGCGAGTTTAGGTCTGGCGGATGCCAAGGCTGTAGAGGATGGTACTGTGTTGCGCCAACCTAAAGCTTACCCAGTTTACGACCGTGATTATCGTCAGCATTTACAAGTGATTCAAGATTTTTTAGCAGACTTTGATAACCTACAAACCATTGGACGTAATGGGATGCATCGCTACAACAATCAAGACCATTCGATGTTAACCGGAATGCTAGCAGTTAAGAACTTACTGGGGGAAAATCATGATCTGTGGCAGGTAAATACTGAGCGTTCTTACTATGAAGAATTTACCACAGAAGAGTTAAAGCAAAAACAGGATTCAGTAGAGGACTCAGTTTTTCAGCCTGTATAGGCTATTGGCATGTTCTACTTTATCACGACTTGGAATTTTCTACTTATTCCTTGCTACTTGATCGGAACTGCTGTGCTGAATGTACTGCAAGCGGATTCCTTTAAACGAGTTAGCGATCGCATTATTGCAGCAGTGTGGTTGGGCATCGTTGTGCTGTCCATTGCACTGCTAGCAACCTCCCTAGTATTTCCCCTCAATTCCTGGGTAGGCTGGTGTACCGCTGTTAGTCTGAGTTTATTGTCTCTGACATCACAACCTACCCGCGATGAAATTGCTAATCTATGTTTCATGCTGTTTCCCAACCTAGCCTTGGGATTGTTGACCTTAGAATTTGGTGTCGCAGCATTCACCAGCCGACAAGTAACTTGGCTTGACACAGGTCTCTATCACTATGGAGCCATCCGATGGTTGTCCGAGTATGGAGCAGTGCCAGGTATCGCCCTGCTCCTTCAGCAGCTTGGTTTTACCTCATCGTGGTTTGCGCTCGCTGCTCCGTTTAACCCTCCAATTTTCGATGCTCAAGTTAGTGCGATAACCAATGGCTTTGCCTTTCTTCTCGCAATAGTACACTTTCTGATTGCTTTAGCTCAACTATTCACCAATAAAGCACAGCTCAGTGACTGGTTTATCGTCATCTGCTCATTGATTGTACTCCCTCTCCTAGCTCTATCGAGTTTGATGTCAGATATCCTGGTATCTCCATCGCCAGATATCCCAGTAATTTTCCTCACCGTAATCATCGCTTGGGCAATTTTAATCATTGCTCACCATCGCTCATCATCCGTAACTCGGGGTAAAAATTCTAGTTTTAAAAATAAATTTAATAATAAATTTTACGATGAATTTATCCCACTGATTTTAGCAGCTGGAGCTGTAACCATAAAGCTTACTTCTCTACCCCTATTATTCATATCAGTTATTTTTTATACTGTTTTCAGTAGGTTTTGTGTGCAACGACTAGTGATAGGTGGTGTCATCACGAGTTTACTCTTATCACCCATGTGCGCTGTCAATATCATCACCTCTGGTTGCCCACTTTTTCCATCATCCTTCTTCTGTCTGGATTTACCCTGGTCTTGGACAGCGGAAGACGCTGAAGCAGTTGCTGAAAACACTCGCGGCTGGGGAACCTGGTTTGGCTCACCTCCCCCAAATTCAAATCCCTGGCTTTGGTTATTTTGGCAGTGGTTCAGTTCTAGTACTCTAAATCAAATTGCGACTGGAATAATTTTAATTTCAATTTTATTAGCCATCTATATTCTCCGCACATCAATCATTCATCGCCTCTGGGGTTTGATTTGGGTCTTAGGTTTAGCTATTTCGGGAACTTTATTTATGATGCTTTATGCTCCTGTGATCAGATTTGGACTAGGATATCTAATTCTTCTACCTGGTTTATATATTACTATAGTTTGTCATCAAAAAATCGGAAATTTAAATTTACTGATTACCAAAAAACTACCGGTATCAAAGTTATGGATAATTCCTCCGATATTTAGGATAACTAGTTATTTAGCTTTATCTCTTATTACCTTAGTTATTGTTTTGAATCAAAAAACGTCCTATCGACTGATTATCCCTCCCCAGATGATGACGTCAGATTTAGTAAAAAAACAAGTCAATGGTATTAATTATTTTTCTCCACAAGATATCTCTCCAGAAGAGCATGAGCTATGCTGGTCTGCTAAACTCCCTTGTGCATTTGAACTAGAAGATAATATTCAACTTCGCGATCCAAACCGTGGTATTAGAGGTGGTTTTATAAAAGT
>NZ_JAAHHE010000200.1:708-11785 GCF_010692525.1 Moorena sp. SIO3B2 | reverse complement strand
AAAATTGATAAATGTCAATAATCATAGCCATAAATTTGGTAATTTAATTTTAAAATATAGCGTTTTAAATACTTATTAGGTACACAGGATTTTTGGCGTTGCTGAATCAAGGAATGAATGCGCGATCATGTGGTTTTGTTAAAGCCCCCGTGGGTCCCCATCTTTAAAAAAGCGAAGCATCCGCTAATTCCCCCCAAGCGAGCAATCCCTCGCTTGGGGGGTTAGGGGGGCGGGGGACTTTGAGAGTTTTGTTCCCCCGCCGGTGCGCTTTCCGTTGGCGAATTAAATTCGCCACGGGTCGCACCGCAAAATTGGGGGGCTAGGGCGTGTTTTCAAAGTTTTCCGCAAGATTATGATCCCCCCCAGCCCCCCTTAAAAAAGGGGGGAGCCATACTCAAAGTCCCCCTTTTTTAAGGGGGACCAACGGGGGATCTCCGAGGCAAGAAAACACGCCCTAGGGGGGCGAAACCATACCCAGAATCAGCAACGCCGGATTTTTTCCCTGTTCCCTATTCCCTATTCCCTGTTCCCTAAAATCAAAAAATTGTGTACCTCAGCGAATTCAAAACCGCTATAGTGTTAAATTTGTCCACTTAACGTTACATTGCAACATGGGTGAAGTACCCCAGCCTGCTTCGCTGAGGCTGGGGCTTCCAATCTCAACTCAAATCAGGGACGGTCTTATTCGTCAAATGGGCTTCCCGCTTCATCCGCCGATGCCTCAACCAGCAAGCTAGCGTTGGTCTTACTCAGCGTCCACAGGCAGACATCCGCCTTCCGCAGATGTATAGTTTTTCGACAGACTCACCTTGGAATTACGGCTCTATGGCCAACCAGCCGGGGCTTGTCTCTTCCCTGAGCTCTGCTAGTACTTTTACACCTTTAAGGTAGCCTTTTAGTCAGTCAGGCGGGTCATCGACCAACTTTATTATAACACGATTCGCAACAAGTCCTCGTCTCGCTATCCATCCCAGAGACGAAACCTTAGGATAGTGGAGCCTTAATCAAAAAGTTTTAACCCTTTTACCCATAATCGACTAACCATAAAGGCGACCCTATCCTTACGGTAACTTCAACACCTTTAAAGAAGGTGGGGAATTCCGCGAGTTTTGTTAAAATCTACGAACTGGATTCTCCCAGTGATGATCAATCGTTAGAGTATGTGACCAATTTTGGTCACGAAAAAACTAAAGACATCAAGGGGGGGACGAAATTGATCCATGACATACGAGACTTCCCAATTATACGAGAAGGACCTCCTCCAATCGAGGACTGGATCATTGTGCGGGAAGGACCACCGCCACCCCACGACTGTATCATTCTGCGGGAAGGACCACCACCACCGCCATTTCTCGAAGACCTCTACAGTCCTCCAAAACCTGGTTTTCATCCAGGTCATGTTATATAACTAGGACTGGTGAAGTAATATCATCTCCGGTTGAATACTTATACTCTAGCCCAATCGAAGGCAGAAGGCAGAAGGCAGAAGGCAGAAGTCAAGGAGTAAGGTTTCATCGGAGAAGGTTTTTGATTAATAATTATCCGGGCATGAAGTAAATTTTGGATTTTAGGCAATAGGCAACAGCCCAGTAGGGTGCGTTATTTAAGGCATCCTACTGGTAATTAAATATATAGCAATTCTCTTTCCCATGAGGTACAAATGGATCCCCCTAAATCCCCCTTAAAAAGGGGGACTTTGAAGTTGATACGTGTACCTCATACATGCAATAAACGCTATAGCGTTTTTTCTAGCTATTAGGTGTGCTTTCCGCATTAATAATTAAATTTGCCAACGGAAAGCACCTGAGGTACACAGGATTTTTTACCTATTACCTATTACCTATTACCTATTACCTATTACCTATTACCTATTACCTATTACCTATTACCTATTACCTATTACCTATTACCTATTACCTATTACCTATTACCTATTACCTATTACCTACTCCCTTTATTATTTAATTAATTAACGATAATGAATAATTCTCCAGAAGCTCCCCGTAAAATTACTAATCAAGCGCCAGTTTTATTTATTCCTAATGTCTTAGATAGAGAGTTTTGTCAAACCCTAATTAATGTTTGGGAAACTGAAGGCAATCAAGAGTCCTATTCAATGATTGAGCATAAGGGAGAATTGACTCCCATTGAGGACGATGATTATAAAAGACGGAGAGACCATTTTCTTCAAGAAGGGGAAACCCATCAACGTTTAAGATATTTCATCCGTCAACAGGTTCGCCCTGCAATCAAGAAAGCTTTTCATTTTGAAATTACTCGATTTGAGAGTTTTCGGATTGGTTGCTATGATGCTAATACTGGGGGATATTTTCGACCCCATCGGGATGATGCTACGGAAGGAACTGCCTACCGTCGCTTTGCTATGACTATTAATTTGAATGTGGAAAACTATGAAGGGGGCTATTTAAGATTTCCAGAATACGGATTAGATTTATATCAGCCGGAAACAGGCAGTGCTTTGATTTTTTCCTGTTCCCTGCTTCACGAGGTTACAGATGTTATTAAAGGACGACGGTTTGCTCTGCTGTCATTTTTCCATGGTGAACATGAGGCACAGTTGGTTGAGGAGTACAATCGGCGTGTGATGGTTAGTTAGCGAGCATTATACAGCGGTTTGCAATTGGGTGAGGTGCAAATTATTGGGTTTTAGGGAACAGGGAACAGGGAACAGGGAACAGGGAACAGGAAAAAAATCCTGTCTACCTTATAGTTATGAAAAACGCTGAGAACTGTTCGCGTAGCGTGCGCGTAGCGCTTAAGCTGAATGCTTACAACCATTAATCAATGTCTCCCAAGACTTCATCGAGGGAGTAGGTTTCATGATTGGTTATTTGTTCAAGGGATATTTGTAGACTTTCCCTCATTCCAGGGATGGAAAGTAATTCTAATGTTTCTTGTAAGCTTTCATAGTTTTTTCGAGAGATTAAAACAGCAGAGCCATTAGAAACCTCTATTTCATAAACTTTGTTTTCTTCTGTGACTGATTCAACTAGGTTAATTAACTCTTTTTGGGTAGCAGTAACCGTCAGCTTTTCCATTTTATTGATTACCTCTTTTTGTTATTATAGCAGTTTTGAATTCGGTAGATAAGGAATGTATTCGTCTGATCATATTTAGGAATCCCGTAAGCATTCATCCGTCAGAAATGGAACGGGCAAGATGCCCATTCCACCAACATCCCCATTCCACCAACATCCCCATTCCACCAACATCCCCATTCCACCAACATCCCCATTCCACGACAATATGCAACGCCTAATCACCTTGGCCAATAGGCCACGCGATCGCTAAAAGCGGGACGCGCGTCCATCGCGTTCAACCTAATAACCTACCCTTCTCGAACACCAAAAGCGAACAACCTCATAACCTTGGCCAATAGGCCACGCTACGCGAACAACCTTCTAACTAACCTTGGCCAATAGGCCACGCTACGCGAACAACCTTCTAACCTTCAACCTTCAACCTTCAACCTTCTAACCTTCAACCTTCTAACTAACCTTCTAACCTTCAACCTTCTAACCTTCAACCTTAAACCTTCTAACCTTAAACTCCCCAAAAAAAATAGCCGCAGAAATACCTTCCACGGCTAGGAAATTTTACTATGCCTGAACTTCGTACACTAACCCAGAAATAATCCGATCCAATTGACCAAAGGCCACCCTAGGCGAACAGACTTAATTCTTGGGCTAGGGGGGAAACCCCCCCTACTAAGTTAGTCTAATCTAGAATTATGTACTTCGTCATAGTGGTGATGAATTCGCCAGGAATTCCCGTCGGCTGAAGGGGGCTCCAGTCGGAAATTTGGGCATAACGCAGTGCAGAAAGGGTATACATGGTGTTGCTTATTGCCCGGCGGGAGCCCTTAAGAATGTGCTGAACGGGGTATTTTTTTGGAGAAGGTTCCTGAGGAGTATTACTAGGAGTGATTTCCTCAGGATTGTTTTCTTGATTCGGGCGAAAGTTGTCAGGCATAGTTCAAAAGTGGTTTTGAAATTAATAATATAATCATAACGATTATATTATTAATTGTCAAGGGTTTTTATCAAGGGGTGACAACAAGGCTATAAAACAGTCTGGATAATGGATAGAGCATTAAGTCCTCACTTAAAATAGAGACGTTTGTGAGGTTTTTCTCAAGGGGTGACAAGGGAGCTATAAAGTAGAGAAAATAATGCTTTAAGCCAATCCTTATCTATAAAAATAGGGAGGTATGAGACCTCCCCAAAATCAATAATGTTCCCTGGCCTTTCGGCCACGCTACGCGAACAATTCTACCAAACCGTCTTCGAGACTCATCTGAATACTTGCCAATATTTAACTCTACAATTGTTAATCTTGCTCCTGCAAGACCATCGAAATGTTAGCTTATCGAGATTGGCAAAACTCTTTCCACAGCCAATAAAATATGAAAGCAGAGTACGCAATATTCAAAGGTTTTTGAATTTGCTTAAGTTAAGCGCAAAACTGTTGTGGTTTCTTACAATCAAGCAAATAATAAAACAAGAAGTTCACAACTATCAAAGGATTTATTCGGCCAAAATTAGTACCAAAACTTTGGGATAATGCCTGTGTTGTTATGGATAATGCCAAAATCCATTTGGGAGAAATGGTAAGAGAAGTGATTGAAGAAGCTGGAGCTAAACTAGTTTATTTACCCCCCTACTCTCCCGAATTTTCGCGGTGCGACCCCGCGCTTTTTCAAAGCTAAGCGTGAACGCGCACCAAGAGAACCGATATAAAATTTTTGATCAAAAGTTAAAAGTACTTTAAAAAAAATCGGAGCAAGAACCTATAAAGATTTAATTGATGGGATTACCTCCGCAATGCTGAAGGTGACTCAAGAAAATATTCATAACTGGTTAACTCATTGTTGTTACTGTACCTCATGAGTCCTAGAAACGCTATATCCTGACAAGTCTCCAGAAGAGTCAACTGACTTTATAATTGTCTTGATGCAGTCGCTTTATGGGAATCGTTGGGGTATTGAAACAATGTTCAAACATTACAAAACTGGATAATATAATCTGACAAAATACGATAGTTAATAAGCCGCGTTTTATGGCTATTATTTCGCTCATTACTCTCGCTTATAACCTAGCCAGTTTCCAGGGAAAATATTTCCCAAAAAAAAATGAGAGTTAATGAGTATATTTGTCGCCCGAATGAAAAGAAACGTTCTGTTAAAATACACAGTTATTTTTGGATAGGATTATATGGGTCTCTATGGGTTGAATCGATCCATGGAACTTTGGTCAGACCTCGCTACTGATCTGATGAATCTCAAACCTCATAAACACCTCAATTTTATCAAAGGCATAAAAGCTCTATCCCTTATACAGTCTATTATACAGTCTATCTTTCTTGTAGCTGTATTTTCACCCCTTAAGGGTACTTCCAAGGAATGGGAGCCCCTTAAGGAGTATGGGTTAGGAGTGGAGTGTTACAGCGGTTTTCAAGATAGTTTACTACAGGTCATTGTTGAGCCGAATAGCAAGTCAATACAATTTTGTATTCCATCAACTTGAAAAGCGCTATAAGGCTTGAGTTAGTCTCTGATAACAAAACAGTTAATGCGCTTTTTTCCACTCCAATCGCTACATGGGTAGCACTTAATCAGAAATCACACGGATGACATTCGGCATAATCCCACCATGATACAACACCGGGTTGAGCAAAGCAGGCTTCAATAGGATGATCAGCCTCAAGAACTGGTATGCCGGAACAATTTGGAGTGCTGAATCCCAGATAATTCCCTGCCATGGCCGATCCCGATGTAAAAAGCATCATGGTAAACAGACATGCGATGGCTGTGACAACTGTCTTTTTCACTAAATTTAACATTGGATTTGTCCTCTGTTTCGTGTTGTTTATTTTTGCTCAATTACCTGAGTGATTCTAACTCCCAGAGAAAGCTTTGACCACATTGGACTCAAGCTTTATCCCTTGTCATCTTCGTCACTCTCATCTACCAGACGTTTTCCTTGTTGATTTTCTGAATTTTTTACCCGCATTCCCGTTTTTTTTACGTATACCCCATCCAAGTCAATCCCTTTCCCTCGTCTGCCTGCCTCCTCTTACGGAAGTTCTCGCTTTCCATTTTTAGCCCGTCAAAGTCAGGTCGGGATGAGATTATTCGGAAAACCTGCTTTCCTGTAGCTATTCGGGAAAGAGCGATCGCCCTGGCTGCCTGACACAAGTGGCTCAAAGCTTGCAATGACGTTGTTTGCTAGAATTGGGGCAGAGTGATAGGCAAGCGCAAGAGTCACTACACAACTAGCTCAACAGCAAGCATGTCTTACTCTACCCAACTTTATAATCAGCTATTTAACTTTTTGCGTCAATACAGCCGCTACCGCGTACTGCGTCATATCAAAGCTAATGCTTGGATGGTGTTCGCGTAGCGTGGCCTTTTGGCCAGCGCCTTAATCTGTAGTGGATAGTTTTGCCAACCGGCCACCGGAGCCTTATGTCCCGAGTCGTGCCAAATTTGCCCAAAGTGTTGAACGCGCCTTGGCAGCGCTTTTTGAGCAATACTCGCCATTTGTGTGAAGTCGCGCTTATTTTCCCCGCTTTTTTACTCGCCTTAAAAGATTGGCAGTCTCACCGTCTAGATCTTGCCCTCGATACCACAGTCAATTGGAATCGCTACTGTATGATTCATCTATCGGTGGTCTGTTGTGGTCGCGCCGTACCATTCCTATGGCGGGTACTGGAACACAACAGCGCGGCAGTAGCCTTCGATACATATCGACCCAAGTTACGTCGAAGCCAGTGGCTATGAAGTCAACATCCTGATGTGATGTTGAAAGCCCATCGGGGCAAAGCAAACCACGATCTGATTAGTTGGTTACAAGCTAGCAATTGGCACTACTGCCTACGATTGCCCTGTGATGTACTGCTTCATGGCCCCCATCGCTATCCCGTTGAAGTCAGCTATCTCTGGCCACCATTAGGAGAAGCTGTCTTTTATCGTAATGTTGGTCTATGGCTTGATGGAGTACATCGTTGTAATCTTGTATTAGCCAAGGTCAAAGGGGTCAAGGAGCCCTGGGCCGTTATTACCGATCAGCCTCCCACCTTACTTTCTTTGTGGCAATACGGTTTGCGTTTTAGGGTAGAGGAACTATTTATAGAATCGCAAATCCGGAGCCAAAGAAGCTCGAAGACTCTCGCATTCGCTCAGCTGTTGCACGCTTAGCGGCTTATGCCCGTGGCTGCCGTGGCCTTGCTTTACGCCACCACCGCCCGTGGCATGGCTGTTCTTCTTGTTGGCTTACGGCGACAGGTAGATCCCCATTGGTTTCGAGGCCTCAGCTATCTCAAAATTGGTCTGCGTTGGCTCAAGGGCGTAGTCAATAAAGGTCGGCTACTTTTAACGCCAGTACCATTGTTGCCTCTTGATCCACAACCATGCTTTGCTAGCCATCAAGCCAAGTCTGATTACTACGACCAGATCTGGTTTTCGCGCATCCGGTCATTACAGTGTAGAACCTGATCAGCCTAGTTTTCACACAGATGTGTCAGGCAGTCAGGCGATCGCCCCCTTAATTTTCATTCAATCTCTCATCCCGTGTCAAACTCATAGGACTTACGAAGTTGAGTTGGTTTTGCCCCCCTAAACACCCAATTTTGGAGAATAATGATGTCAAAGTTACCCATAATTTGGTTATTTAGGGGGCTTTGCGTAAGTCCTGACTCAGCAACAAAACAGACTGTATTGACAATAGCGTCAGCTTTCCACAAATCCTGTTCTGTCTTTTCTAGATGGGTAAGCTCTTGATAAAAACCCCTTATCAACCTAGAGCGCCCTCGTTCCAGTAACGAAGCGATCGCCCCTCCCTTTTCTGTCCATATATCATCCCTTGTAGAATCCTGCAAGGAAACAGGAGCCATCCTCGAATTTGGGACTATCCACTTTTGCCCCATAGCAATTTCAGGATGGGTAAGCTCTCGATAAAAATGCAAACTAAACCTATTGCGCAATTGCTTGGATAACGAAGCGATCGCCCCTCCCCTTTCCGCCCAAGTTTCATCCAACATCGAACTGGGCAAGGCAACAGCCTCTCTTGAGCATAGGGGTAGCTCGTCACTAACATTAATCAAATTAGAAATATTCTCGTCAACCAGTTCCCTTGGCCCGACTGCACCATCGACACGCTCTGGTTTTTCTGCCACTACCACCTCGGCGCACTCTATTTCTGCCGAATCCGTCGCCGTCTCTAACCCTTTCTTTTCTTCAGCCGACCTTTCCTTCTGCTTTTCTCCATATTCGCCTGGGGTAGGCGATTTCTTCGGCTGCACTGAGGCTTCCGCCCAATCTTCTGATTTCTTGCCCGACTTTTGGATACCCGCTTCCGAGCTTGCCGTGCTGGGCACAGCCACTTCCGACTCAATGAAATAGGCGCTCAACATCTGTTTGAGCTTTTTGCGAGCTATTGAGATGCGCTTACATACGCTGTCATAGGATATCCCTTGCCGCTCGGCAATTTCTGTATGGGTAAGCTCTTCATAAAAATGCAAAATAAACGTTTCCCGCATCCTTTCGGGTAAAGAAGCGATCACTCTTCGTATCTCTATAGATCTCTCCTCCCTTTCCAGAAAGGTCTCTGGCGACTCCACCGCAGACGACGTACTCATTTCCTCCGTATTCCCCACCCATTCGATGCTTTCTACAGCCGCAGGGCCCCGAGAACGTTCTCGGATAATATCGATGCATACGTTGTAAGTCAGCTTCCGCAACCAAGCCTTGAAGTTAGCAATTTTCCCCGCAAACTTTTTCACCTTTTCAACAGCTTTCAGCATAGCCCGGCTCAGGGCATCCTCCGCATCCGTTGGGTTGAAATTCATCAACTGCAGACAGCACCGATAAAGAGCCTCTTGATGTTGGCTCCATTGCTGCCAAAACTCCTCAACAATTCCCCCTCTTTCCAATTTCTTAGGGTTTTTCCGGTTCCCTCTATCGGGCGAGCTGACCCTATTCCGAGTAGCGGCGATTGGCATTCCTTGACTTCCTGCCCCCATATCAATAGGAATAGCTAGAGCAAACCCCAAACCAAAAGGCCCGTTTCCCGAACCAGAACTATACTGAACACTCAACTGCGGTTCAAAACCCCGGCAAGGAGTTGTCGGAATCGGAATCGACAGCCCTGCTGTTCCTGTAAATTCGTTAGCCTGAAACGTTTCTCCAATGCCCTGAATCGCTCCGCCGCCTTTGGGTAAAGATAGTTGGGTTGTGGTTATTTTGCTATTTTCCATAACACCCTTGATGACCGAATTGATGACCAAAATAATGATTGGGAACTATTCCCAATCAGCTCCCAATCAGCGAACTGAGCTGATAGCCCCTCAAGTAGCGTGGGCGTAGCGCATAAGCTGATGGCTGATAGCTGATATCTGAGGGCTGATAGCTGATGGCTAATAGCTGATGGCTAATAGCTGATGGCTGATGGCTAATAGCTTACCCTGAGCAACCCTCAACAAGACAGTATTAAAAATGACTTGACAAGCAAAAAAAGCCTGTTTTAAAAGTTTTAGGCCAGTCAATATATCATTCTATTTATCCTAGCCCCAACTCTTTTTTTGTTGCCATTTAGTGAGGATACCATCGGGCACCATCTTCCCAGCACTCCCTGTTGATAGCAGCTATAAAATTGCGTTGAGTACTTCCGCTCGGTGTAACTCCTCAAGTCTGTTTGGGAGCATGTCACTTATGCAGAACATTTGTACTAAATCTCTAGCCCCCTCATGGGTTTAAGCTTGCTCTGATGGTACATAGTTCATTTGTTCTGCAACGCAAGACCTATTCCCACGGCAACTGATTCTTTAGTACGCGCTAGACATGCAAGGGTATGGTTTTTTTCATCTGTTTCACAACTCGTAATTGTATTCGAGAAAGGAAAGTTTGCTTCCTTTGATATAAAGATTAACTCTAATTAAAAGTATTTGTCAACTCATAAACCTCATATAAAACCTCATATCAAACCTCATATAAAACCTCATATCAAACCTCATAAACCTCATATCAAACCTCATATCAAACCTCATAAACCTCATATCAAACCTCATATCAAACCTCATAAACCTCATATCAAACCTCATATCAAACCTCATAAACCTCATAAACCTCATATCAAACCTCATATCAAACCTCATAAACCTCATATAAAACCTCATAAACAGGGTAAACGCCTCTAATTGTGTATCAAAAGTTACAGTTAAAAAGTAAACAATAGTATCAAAAATCTCTAATCACCCGGTTGATTCTCAATAAGCCCAAAACATTGCTCAATTATTGGCCGTGTTATCCAAGGTCGATTTGAGAGTACTCTAAATTCTGGTTGCGTACGCAAATCCGACTTTGATTTTTGTTCAAAGTCAGGGGAAAATTCGTTGACTTTGAACAAAAAAACTTCTTTAGGATGGGATTTATTCGAATTTCAAAAAAAAATTGAGTTAATGGTAAGCATTCAGCTAATGGGCTACGCGCATTAGCTGTTCGCGCAGCGTGCGCGTAGCCCATTAGCTGACGGCTGAATGCTTACAGTTAATAAGATTTTTGTCTGTTACCATTTATACCAAATTAGATGGGTTTACCCTGACCTCATAAACCTCATATCAAACCTCATAAACCTCATAAACCTCATATCAAACCTCATATCAAACCTCATAAACCTCATATAAAACCTCATAAACAGGGTAAATGCCTCTAATTGTGTATCAAAATTTACAGTTAAAAAGTAAACAATAGTATCAAAAATCTCTAATCACCCGGTTGATTCTCAATAAGCCCAAAACATTGCTCAATTATTGGCCGTGTTATCCAAGGTCGATTTGAGAGTACTCTAAATTCTGGTTGCGTACGCAAATCCGACTTTGATTTTTGTTCAAAGTCAGGGGAAAATTCGTTGACTTTGAACAAAAAAACTTCTTTAGGATGGGATTTATTCGAATTTCAAAAAAAAATTGAGTTAATGGTAAGCATTCAGCTAATGGGCTACGCGCATTAGCTGTTCGCGCAGCGTGCGCGTAGCCCATTAGCTGACGGCTGAATGCTTAC
>NZ_JAAHHE010000200.1:0-608 GCF_010692525.1 Moorena sp. SIO3B2 | reverse complement strand
TAGGATGGGATTTATTCGAATTTCAAAAAAAAATTGAGTTAATGGTAAGCATTCAGCTAATGGGCTACGCGCATTAGCTGTTCGCGCAGCGTGCGCGTAGCCCATTAGCTGACGGCTGAATGCTTACCTCAAAACTTCCAAGTTTTAGGGCTTAATAGTACTTTTGTTCTTACAAAACTGACCTGCTCCCTCTAAATGTGCTTGACAAAATTTCTAATTTGTGAATTATTGAATTTCTATTCTTTCCCAAGAAATCGTCAACAAGGATTACTATTGGGCATACTATGGTTTACCTTTTAGCTGTAACTTTTGATCCAAATTTCTAGGCGTTTACCCTGGCCGAGAATGGGTACGCTTCCCTTATCGCTTCGGTGTCACTCCTTAAGTCTGTTTTTCCATGTACCGGAACTGCCCGAGAATGCGTTCGCGTAGCGGCTCGTACCGAGCATCGCGTAGCGTGACCATTCGCGTAGCGTGGCCTAAAGGCCAAGGTCAATCGCTTCCCAACAGAATTCCGTAATCTTATATACTACTTTTTGAATCTAGGGAACCCAGAACCATGAAAAGCGATCACGATGGTCATCATCTCACCCTCGACTCATTCGAGA
>NZ_JAAHHE010000020.1:0-3684 GCF_010692525.1 Moorena sp. SIO3B2 | reverse complement strand
AATCTGGTCACGAAAGCGATCGCACTTTTTTTATTAAGTAATGTTAAGTATTAGGTGGGCAGTGCATCACACAGATAATCAAGCTTGAAAAGCCCTTTGCTAGGCACTGCCCACCCTACGATTCATCCTTAGGATTCATCAAAATTTTGCCAGCTCTCAGTAATCATTAAATAAAGCAATTACTTCTATTTTTGTTAAGCAATGTTAAGCTAAAATAGCAGTGGATCAAACGGATTAACCAAGCTGGCCATATACTGGCCTAAGCCATGCCTAGCCTAGGATTCATCCCTCTGATTCATCCCTCTGATTGATCACCATTGTGGGAGCTATCAGTCATCTTTCAAGAAAGCGATCGCAATTTTTTTATTAAGCAAAGTTAAGTAGTTTTAAATAAAGTTAAGATTAAACCTGTAAAATGTATTTATCTTCAGCATTGTATTAGGATAAATACAGACAGGCGAAACAAGCCTGCTGAACCTAGATAATCAAATAAACGCAATCATCCGAACATGACTACCACATTAAACCAGCGTAACGCTAACGTGTGGGATCGGTTCTGCGATTGGATCACTTCCACCAACAACCGCCTATATGTAGGCTGGTTCGGTGTACTGATGATCCCTACATTGCTAACCGCTACCATCTGCTTCATTATCGCCTTCATCGCTGCTCCCCCTGTGGACATTGATGGAATTCGCGAGCCTGTTGCTGGCTCTTTGATTTATGGCAACAACATCATCTCTGGTGCTGTTGTTCCTTCTTCTAACGCCATTGGCTTGCACTTCTACCCATGCCCCTAGGTATCAGCGGAACCTTCAACTTCATGTTCGTGTTCCAAGCTGAGCACAACATCCTAATGCACCCGTTCCACATGCTAGGTGTAGCTGGTGTATTCGGTGGTTCTTTGTTCTCTGCAATGCACGGTTCTTTGGTAACCTCCTCCTTAGTACGTGAGACCACCGAAACTGAGTCTCAGAACTATGGTTACAAGTTCGGTCAAGAGGAAGAAACTTACAACATCGTGGCAGCTCACGGCTACTTCGGTCGTTTAATCTTCCAATACGCTTCCTTCAACAACAGCCGTTCCTTGCACTTCTTCTTGGGTGCATGGCCTGTAATCGGCATCTGGTTTACTGCACTGGGCATCAGCACCATGGCATTTAACCTCAACGGTTTCAACTTCAACCAGAGCATCATTGACTCACAAGGTCACGTGATCAACACCTGGGCTGACGTACTAAACCGTGCCAACCTAGGTTTCGAAGTAATGCACGAGCGTAACGCTCACAACTTCCCTCTAGACCTAGCTGCTGGTGAAGCTACTCCCGTAGCTTTGACTGCTCCAGTCATCAACGGTTAATCTCAAGTTGGCTTAATCAGCTTGAATAAAAAAAGCGCTCTCCAGATGGGGAGCGCTTTTTTGTTTTCGAAGTGCTAGATAATTTATGGTTAGCTGATCAAATTTGCTACTGACATCTCCTACACGGACATGACTGACTAAAAAAGGCCATCTTTATTTACATCTTAAGTTACCCTTTTTAAGCTACTCTGCAAGAGCCTTGATTACCAAATATTTTTCTATCTTAGCTATTTTTTAAAAGTACAATTTATCCGACATAATAGCAGTCCTAAATGATTCATCAAATATATTTACCAAAGCCATCACTATCAACCTTACCCAGGAATGATTCCAGATTTTGCGGATTGATTTTACAAATCAACAAATCAATCGTTTAAGATGGCTATATAGCTATTATACCCATGAGGTACATACAAATTTCTGGGTTTTAGGGACCAGGAACTCAGACCGTGGGCCACGAGGCTAAACAAAGGGATAAGGGATCAGAGAAGAGGGAAAAGGGAAGAGGTAAAAAACAATGTGTACCTCATTACTGCGATAAAAGCTATAGATGGAATTACTATGGTATTCTAATTAGACTCAATCTAACTCTAAACTCCAGTTATTATGAAGTGGGTTCAAAAGTTATCATTAACAGTAGTAACAGCAGCACTCATTAATTTAGATGCAAGTGTATTTGCTCAAAGTTTACCTGTTGCAAAAAAACCAGAACAGGTAGGTTTTTGCTCCGATAAACTTGAAGCGATTACTGACGACTTGCAAAATCGTGTAGATAAACAAGAAATTGCTGGTGGTGTTGTAATCATCGCCCGTAAAGGTAAGATTGCCTATCGTCAGGCAGTAGGTTTACGGGATATCGAAGCTAGTGAGTCAATGAAGCCTGATACTATTTTTCGGATTGCATCCAACTCTAAAATCATTACTGGCTTTGCAATTCACCTACTGGCGTCAGATGGTCTGATTGATTTAAAAGACCCCGTTTCTAAATATATTCCCGCTTTTGCCAATATGAAGGTTGTGGTACCAGGTTCTTCAGGACAACCTAATGATTACAAAACTCGACGAGCAACTAAGAAAATTACAATTGAACAATTGCTTAACCACACCTCAGGGATAGATTACAATCTCAACAATCATCCTATTCTTGGTCCGCTGCTAAAACAAGCCGAAATTTCTGATGGCTATTCTACTACCCCAGGTACCATCAGTGAGATGGTTGGTCGTCTAGCTAAATTACCCTTGCTGTTTGAACCTGGTACGCAATGGAGTTATGGACTAAGCTCAGATATCTTGGGTTATTTAGTAGAAGTGGTATCGAGACAGACACTGGCTGAGTTTTTACAAGAAAGAGTTTTTCAGCCATTGGAAATGAACGATACGTCTTTCTATGTACCCCCTTCCAAGCGGAATCGTCTTGCAGCAGTTTATATTCCGAATTTCGAGAATGGTGGTTTGATTCGCATGGGTACTACACCTAAAGAAATCGTACCTGGTTTCATCATGGATGAAGCTTACCCCTATAAAACTGGAGATACCTATTTCTCTGGTGGTGCTGGTCTTGTTTCTACCCCTGATGACTATGTTCGTTTTCTGCAAATGCTGCTTAATAAGGGCAAGTTAAAAAGTCGAAATGGAATAAAAATAGTTCGTATTGCTAAACCAAAAACAGTTAGGAAATTCCTCTCCGTAAGAGACAACGACAAGGAAGGAAATGAAGTTTTTCAAGAATTATTTAATATAGCTGGTTATAAATTCACAAATGGCTTTTTTGTTAAGGATGATCCCAATGCTTCTAATAAACCGAGTTCCGTAGGTTCGTTTCAATGGGCAGGTGTATATAACACTCACTATTTTGCCGATCCAAAGCGGAAGTTAATTGGTGTTCTTATGACTCAACTTTTTCCTTATGTGCAAACTGATCTAAGGCATAAATACGAGTCCTTGACATATGAGGCTCTTGCTCCGAATTGTAAGGCTTTAGTGTCTGAGTAGTTTAGCTGACTTTTCCAGATCCTGTGAAAAGTGGTAGTGGTAAAGATGTAGTGATTTGGCTACGCTCTGGTCAAGGTAACGGGAGCTAAAATCACCAATTGTGTACCACTCCCAAATTTCCTTAGTAAAATTTCCCTAACGGCTTTCATCCCGACGCTCACCAACCATGGGTAGAGCGCCGGACATCTAGCTTAAAGCTTAAAAAGTGAAGGTGGTTCTGAGAGTACCAATGACCACATCATCGTTGTCAGAACTTTGGTTAGGATTGAGAAGCCAAATCACACCAGGGGTGACGGAGATGTTGTTGTTGACTTTGTACTTATAGAACGCTG